>WGBF01000392.1 GCA_015494485.1 bacterium
CACGACCATTTCCTCCAGTTTGTCACGATTATTTCCCATTATTTTTCCGGCAAGGATGTTAAAAACAACCACACGGCTTTCAGTTCGTCGTCCGTCATGGCCTTAAGAACCGCGTAAGGCATGTATTCACTGAAGCGCTCACCGGAGGGTTTGACACCGGTGCGCACGGCTTGAATAAACCCCTGCTCCGTCCAGTTCCGCAAATTGCCCGCTGGGGTTAAATTGGCAGCAGGGGGCCAATCCGGGGGTACACCGGGGATGGGGCCGCCGGTAAAATCCGCCCCATGGCAACCTGTGCATCCCACCGTTAAATATTTTCCGTATTGAACAGTGATTCCGGGTTCCGGCGCAACGGGGTGGTCAGCAGTATGGTCGGTTAGTTCGGCAGGAATCAGCGGCATATTTCCCTGCAGATACAGCACACGTCCAATGGGGCCGATGGAGTTCTCCGGTAATTCATTGTCCACGGGCGGTAACGTTTTCAAATAGTGAATCAGGGTCGCCAGGTCTTCATCCCCCAGATGAAAAAATTCCTGCGCCGGCATAAAGATTAAAGGCTTGCTATCCGGTCCCACGGCATGGCGAATGGCCCGTTCCCAATCCGCATCCGTATACTGTTCCCCGATACCCCCTTTGCCCGGGGTCAGGTTGCTGGCGTAAATTTTTGCCACCATCGGGGCATCCAGGAACAGTTTCCCGGCCAGATTCTGACCGTGGCAATCGGTACAGCCGTGAATAAGGCTTACGTGCATCCCACGCGCCAGCATGGCAGAATCTCCGGGAACACTTACAGCATGCGGGGTAACCGAATACGTCCGATTCATGCGCTGGTTAGTTATCCCGTACAAAATCCCCAAACCAATGAGGACGATCGTTGCCAGGCTACCGGCAACAATCGCAACCCACCGGATTATTTTAATTCGACGAACTGTCATGGCACCGTTCTCCTTATTCTGGTTACACGAAATTCCCGGACAATCCACTGCCCGGGGTAAATTGTTCTTCAGCAGGTGGTAGAAGGTTGAATACGTTCTACAACCGATGAAGAACACTTTCTGTCCCCAACTTAACGGATTTCACCCGTTGGGTGCATTGTACTTTGGTACCATTTTGGGTGAATTTTACAGAATTTGGAGGTGTTGGGCGCGGGCGACCGCCTGGGTGCGGGATTGAACATTCAGTTTGGCCAAAATGCGGGAAACGTGCGCTTTGACCGTGCGGAGGGAAATGCACAATTGGTCGGCAATTTCATGATTGCGGGCACCGGCGGCAATCAGGCGGAGGACTTCCATTTCCCGGGGACTCAGGGTTTCCACGGAGCGGGGAATAGGTACCGCGCGGGGACGACGTATCCGGTTCCACAAGCGCATCACGTGCTGGACAGCGGGGGTGTTTCCCAGCAATTCCAGCAATGGCAGCATAATCTCCCCTTCCCGTAATAAAATTCCCCCCATTTCTTTTATATTATACTGATGAAACAGGGCTTCCATAACCTCGCGGGCCTGACGCTTCCATCCCCGGGTCAAATAATAATGCGCCAGCCACACAAACGGATTGGCAAGAAGGATTCCATGGGGTGCGCTCTCCAGCCGTTCAATCGCCCGTTGCCACACGGCTTCGGCATCGCGCCATTGGTGTTGCTGCATCAGCGAAATGCCCAGAAGCGTTTCCGTGGCAATGTGGTTCTCCGGTAAATCCCAGGGCATTAATTCCCCCTGCATGTGGGCAACTACCTCCTGAAACGCCTCCTGTTTTCCGGCAAGATGAAATGCCAGTCCCCGGAGGGACAGGAAACTCACCAACCATTGGCGCTGTCCTTCGCTCCGTTCGTAAAACGGAAGGTGCTGCTGCCAGTAGCGTTCCACCCTCTCGTAGTCCCCGTGGAACATGCCATCCCAGCATTCGGTAATGTCCAGACCGATGGCAATGTACACCGGATACCCCAGGCTGGGAATCAGCCGCTGCGCGTTCCGCCGCAGGTGTTGGGCCTCTTCCGGCCGGCCTTTTAGCAACAGAATGACATTCAGTAAACACAGGGCACCTACCACCGCAGGCGTGGGACGGTCATCCCCAAATTGCTGCAGGACCTCCCGGCAGTACCGTTCAAACGGGCGGATCCCCAATCGGCTAAGCAGAACTGGCGCTCGCAACTGGTGCCCCAATATGGTGTAGGCAATGGGGTCGCCGCTCTGGCGGGTAATCCGCAGCGCTTCGGCAAGGTCGGTGTGAGCGTGGGTTCTTAAGCCCTGGGAATAAATGTGCATCCACGTAGCCGTAATGTGTGCCTGAACCTGCTGGTACGGCTGCAAGGGTTTGGTTAACGCCTTTTTCAAATAAAACAGGGTTCGCTTTGCGTTATGCATTGCAGAATAGTAATTAGCCAACTGGAGTAACGCCTGGCCTTCTGCCGCTTCGTTTTTTTGGGCATGGAAGCCTGCTTGTGCCTGATGAAGCCACTTCCGGGAAGTGGTAAAATCACCCTGGTGTAAGGCGCTGATTCCCCTTAAATATTGAAGCTCAGGGGTCCGGCGAACCAGTGCCGGGGGCAATTTCCCAATCCATTGTTCCACCAACTGCATGTGGCCCTCCGCCAGGAGTTTTTCCCCTTCCTGCACAAGAACTTTCGCTGCGTTGTTCCACTCCTCCGCAACCAGATAGTGGCGGATTTTTTCTGCCGGATCGGGATGAGCCTCCCCAGCACGGCGGTGCAATTCCCGAATAAACTCCGGCGGTCGGGTAGCCAGGCGGTGCTGCAGAAACTCCCGAAACAAATCATGATAGCGGTACCGCAATGCCCCTTCCTGCGGTAGCAGAAACAAGTTGCGGCGCGCCACCGTTTCCAGCAAATCCGCTCCATTTTCCTGTGCCAATACTGCCCGACACAACTGCGGCGTTAACTCCGAAAGGATAGCGGTGTGGATTAAAAATTCGCGAATTTCCGGCGGCTGGCGGAGGAAGACTTCCTCTGCCAGCAATTCATACACCAGATGATTGGACCCGTTGGCACCGCGCATTACATCCTGCAAGCGATTAGTGGAATCCCCCTGCTGAAGCGCCAGGGCAAACAGGTGCAACGATGCCACCCAGCCACCGGTTCGGTGCAACAATAACTCCCCTTCTGCCGGACTTAAGGCAATACCCCAGATTTTCTGAAAATAGTCCTGAATTTCTTCCCGGGTGAATTCCAGGTCATGCAAGTCGAACAAAGCCACATCCCCCCGCAGGCGCAGGCGGGAAATTGGCAGGGGTGGCTGCACGCGGCTGGTCAGCAGCAGTCGAACATGGGGCGGGGATTTCTCCAGCAGGGCTTCCACTCCCTGATGAATGGCCGGGGCATGAATGCGCTGGTAATCATCCAGAATCATGACCGCCAGAGGCGCCTCGATGGTCAGGAGTTCATTTACAAACGTTCCCAGTACGGTGGAAAGCTCCCAGTGGGTCCCGGTTCGGTTTTGCAGAATACCACGGCTGTTGGCAAACTGGTGGGGATACAGATGGTGCCAGGCGGACACCACCGCATGCATAAAGGCCGGTACTTCGTTTTCCGTTTCGCTGAGGCGCACCCAGGCAATGGGAACGTTCTCCAGGGCCTGTGTGACCGCTACTGCCAGGGTGGTCTTACCAAATCCCGCCGGTGCGGTTATTACCGTGAGTTTATGCTGACGCACGGCAGCGGTCACACGTTCCACCAAC
>WGBF01000393.1 GCA_015494485.1 bacterium
ATCATAAAACTGTTTTCCATACTTTCGGCATCGCGGACAATGCGCATGCCCTTGCCACCCCCACCGGCTACGGCTTTTAGCATTACCGGGTAGCCAATGTCCGCTGCAATGCGGAGGGCGTCTTCCACACTCTCCACCACCCCATCGCTACCGGGCACAACCGGCACACCAGCTTCTTTCATTGCCAGCTTGGCTTCGGACTTATCCCCCATGCGGCGAATTACATCTGCCGGGGGGCCAATAAAGCGGATGTCGCACGATTCGCACATTTCCGCGAAACTTGGATTCTCAGCCAGAAATCCATACCCGGGATGAATGGCATCCGCACCCGTAATTTCGGCGGCGGAAATAATCCGCACCGGATTCAAATAACTTTCGTTACTGGGTGGGGGGCCAATGCACACGGCTTCATCGGCAAAAACGGTGTGGAGAGCATTTTCATCAACAGTTGAGTAAACAGCTACGGTGGGAATTCCCAATTCCTTACAAGCACGAATAATGCGAAGTGCAATCTCTCCCCGATTTGCAATTAAAATTTTGGAAAACAACAGGCCACTCCTCCAATCCTTCCTGGTTTATTCCGCTCATGTTTTTTCAATTAAGAACAGCACCTGATTATATTCCACCGGTTGTGCATTTTCCACTAAAATTTTGGCGATTTTTCCACTGACTTCGGATTGAATTTCGTTCATTAATTTCATTGCTTCAATGATGCACAATGTTTGCCCCGGTGAAACGGTATCCCCCACTTCAACATATGGTGCGGCGTCGGGCGCCGGTGCCCGGTAGAATGTTCCCACCATCGGTGAACGTACTTCGTAGTACTTATCTGAATCTGCGGCACTTTCCCCCGATGCAGTTTCTGCCGGCGCGGAAGCCGGTGCAGCAGGAGGTGGTACTTCGGCACCAGCGGGTGGTAACGCGTATTGCACACTGGCCCCATTTTGGGGCGAAGCCACCACCACATTATTCTGATTCTTGCGAATCCGAATTTTCCGCCCTTCTTCCTCCAACTCCAGTTCGTCGATTCCGCTTTTTTCCACAATACGGATAAGCTGCCGTATCTCCTGGATATTCATTGAGCCTCCAGTAAATTTCGTTTATCGTGCAAAAAATATACGCCTTACCCTGTTGTTTTGCAAGGTGTAATTAACCTGTGGGATTGCGGTACAACTGGTGAGTTTGAATATATTCAATAACCGGATCGGGCACCATATACCGTACCGTTTTGCCGGTTCGCAACCGCTCCCGCACACGGGTTGCGGAAATTTCCAGTAAGGGGATTTCAATAAATTGAATAAAAGGCAAGAACGGCTGGGCTTCCGGCGACGGTTCAAAACCGGGGCGCCCAAATGCAATAAATTGCGCCATTTGAACCAGTTTAATGGGATCTTTCCACAGGTGCAGTTGATTGAGATTGTCCTGGCCAATTAAGAAATACAACTGGTAAGCATCCGGCGGATATTGTTTTTGAAATTCCCGCAGGGTATCAATGGTGTAGGAAACCGTTTCCTTCCGAATTTCAATATCGCTAACCTCAAAGTACGCATTGGAGGCAATGGCCAGTTGCACCATTTTCAGGCGATGATGGGCCGGGGTAACCGAAGGATTGTGTTTTAAAGGATGAATATGCGTGGGAACAAAAATCACTTTCTGAAACTGCAGTTCATCGCGGATCCATTCTGCAATCAGGAGATGACCGTGATGAATGGGATCGAAACTGCCGCCAAAAATGCCAATCCGCTGCTTCTGATTACTCATTCCGGGCTCCCACTTCCTTCAGGCTCTTTTGTTGTTTGTAGCGGCGGCTGTTAACAATACTTTCAATTTCCGAAATCCGGGCTTTGGCCTTAGCAACGTAGGTGTGGTTGGGATATTTTTCCACATACGCCGTCAGGGTGGCCAGGGCATGTTCATATTCTTCCAGCATGTATTCCGATTCGCCCCGCCAGTACAGGGCATCGGCGGCCAGCGGGGTATCAAAAAATTCATCCAGCACAATCTGATAATAAATTTTCGCCGCACTCCAGCGACCCATTTTGCGGTAAATATCCGCCGCCATTAGCTTTTTTCGTCCCAGTTTTACATGCAATTCGTCTATCAACTTCTGAGCTTCCTTGCGCAACTCGTGATTGGGGTGTTCTTCAATAAATTGCTGAAACCGGCGAATGGCCTTGTACGTGTACTCCTGATCCAGTTCCGGCCGCAGGGATAATTTGTAATAGCACAACCCTACCTTAAATTCGGCCAGGGTCACATAGGGACTTTCCGGGTAACTATCAATGAGCTTCTGGTACTCCACTGCCGCTACCAGATATTCCTTCATCCGAAATTGGGTCTCCGCCAAAAAATACTGCGCATCGTCAATTACCGGATTGCCAGCATATTTCAACACCAATACGGTAAATTCCGTCAGGGCATCGTAATATTTTCCTTTGTCAAATAATTTTTTAGCATATTCGAAATGAGAATCCGGCCCCATTTTGGAAGTGTCCACACGTCCCGCACATCCAAATATGTTGAACAGTACCAGGATACTCAGTACACTGAACAGAATGAAAAACGCTCGTTTCATCGTTGCTGACTCCTTATCGTAAAAAACAACGCCACCACGGTAATTGTAGCTGCCGAAATTAAAATAGGTTCCACCCATTTTTTCCACCGGGTGGTGTCGTCCACCTGCCCGCGGGTAAAGGGATACTCCGCATTTTCCAGTTGCCGGGGCGATATGGTCAGAATATCTTCATAATCACTTTGCAACGGCTGTACACCCTTCACTTCTCCCGCTGACGTCACAATTTCGACTGTTCCCCGGACTTCAATCCGGCGCTGCCACCGCGTTACCCGTGTTAGCCAGTTTCGGGCCAGAGGCCGATAAGTAATCCGAACACGGGCCCCTGTTACCCCAATTCTATAATTTACACTGTCATTGTCCGTTTTATAAACGCGAAATTTTTTTGCTAATAAAAGCGGCACGGTTGTGTCCGTAATCCAGCGGGCCAACCCGGCCTGGCCACTTACGGAAAGGTAAATCCGTTCCCGCGGGGGCACAGTTTGCCACACCATCTGCACCAGGGGTTCAATAATTAAATGGTGCAGAACCAAAAGATTATTATCCGGGAGGGTCTGCCCGCTTCCACCCGCTGGCAACATTAGAAGAACAGTCCACAGGATATGTGCGTACCGCCATTGCTTCATGCGGAATTCCTGCCGGCTTTGTGTTTTAAAAAATGGGCGGGTGTAAGCACTGCAGCACTAATCAAAACCATCAGCCACCCAAACCAGCTTCCCCACCGGGTATAGAGGGATTTCCGGTTGTTCAACGGCATCCACTGCACAATGTACCCCTGCCGATTTAATCCCAGTTCCGCGCATTTGCGGCCCGTTGGTGTAATGCAGACCGAAACGCCCGTATTGGCACTCCGGGCCACGCTCACACGGTTTTCGATCGCCCGGTACACCGCATACTGTTGATGCTGGTACGGGCCGGAAGTTGTCCCGAACCAGCCATCATTGGTAATAACAGCCAGTAAATTGGCGCCGTTTTTTACAAACCCGCGGACAATCTGCGGGAAAACGGATTCGTAACAAATGGCAACGGAAAGCCGGACCTCCCCAGGGATTGTTTGGCCATCGGGGCCTTTTCGCAACGACGTGTTGCACCGAAAAACCGTAAATTGGTGCCCCGGAAAAAAGTCCCCGCCCCCCACATCGATTTTTCGCAGAAAAGGTAAATACTTTTTAAATGGCATGGTTTCCGCTGCCGGTACCAGAGCCATTTTGTAATACACGTCAAAAATGGGATATCCGGGTTTGAAGAAGAAAGCCGCATTATAGGTGTGGTATTCTTTTTCCTCCGGAATGTATTGGTAATCCGGCGTCCCGGTAAGTAAACAGAATTTTAAGGAATCCACCAGGCGGTGAATGCGTTTCTGGTAACGGGGCTCGTTCCGCAGGAAAAAGGGGGTTGCCGTTTCCGGCCAGATCACAATTCGGGGGGTATCCTGCGCAGCCAGTTCGGTTAAACTGTCCAGAATGGCAAATGCCTGTTGCTGAAACGCTGGCTCCCATTTCTGGTACGGATCCACATTGGGTTGAATGATGGCCACCTTTACTTCTGGTAACGTCTGGTTTTCCAGGGCCTGCATGCGCATGACTCCGTACAGAACAGGAAGCAACACCGTGAGCCCAATTAGCACGGCAATCCGTCCGCGGTATTTGGGGGAACGCATTCCAACGTACAACAACACCGCAACAACCATAATTAAAAAGGAAACCCCCAGGTAGCCGGTAATATCGGCAATTTGAATAAACGGCAAATAGTACGTCTGGGTGTACGCAAGATTCAGCCAGTTGAAGCGAATGTCGGTAAACTCGCGGGCAAATTCGGCTGCCACCCACACCACCGGAAATACGATGAGCGCCAGGCGGGGAAAATAATCATACACGCGGCGCACCAGCCACCACACCACGCCATAATGGAGTGCACCAATAAACACGGTTAACAGCATGCCGACCAGCGTGTTGTTGGCAATCCAGAACAGCGTCAGGAATCCCCACAGCACGCCACTCCAGTACCCGATTTTAAATCCGATATTTTCCGGCGTGTGCAGGACGTACTTCAATAGCAATGCAATGGCAATCGGCGCTAAAAATCCCAGCGGAAACGGCGGGAAACTTAATGTGAGCAAAATGGCCGTAATAAAAATAATTTTTACATCCGAAGCGGTCATCACCGGTTAACCCTGGTTCTCCAGAGCCTGGTAGATTTTGTCAATCATTTCCATTACTGTCACAGCTTCATCGATGGGAGAGATAAGCGTTTCTACGTCCCCCCGCAGAAAATCAAAGAAATGCTGTAATTCTGTTTCGTACGACTTCTTAAAAATACTGCGGGGATGAATTTTTACATCCGGGGTAATGTTTAACACCTGCCCCCGCCACAGGCGTTGAATTCGAAGGGGAGACAACCAGCTGGATCCCTTCTTGCCAAAGAAATCCAGATAAAAACGGTCTTTGCCGATGGGGAAAGCCCAGCTAAATTCGCCAAAAAGGGTCATGCCGTTATCAAAAGTGAGATAGGCCGACAGGTAGTCTTCAACTTCCAGATCGGGTTTAATATTGGTGCTGCTGGCAGAAACGCTCACCAGATTGGGTTTGCCGTTCATCCACCAGGCCAAATCCAGAAGCTGAATCCCCAAGTCCAGAAGCACCCCACCTCCGGCAATTTTTTTATTGAACACCCAGCTGGATTTGTCCAGTTTTTCGCCGGTTTGCAGCCAGCCCGTTTTGACAAAGAAAACATCGCCCAGCTGGTTATCATCCAGAAACGTTTTAATCGGTTCCACATCGGCCCGAAACCGATTCTGCATCCCCACCATGACGTGACGGTCCACCTTGCGGGCTGCTTCGGCAATTTTTTGTGCTTCCCGGGCATTGCGGGCTACGGGTTTCTCAATAAAAACATGGCAGCCGTGTTTTAATGCCAGCAACGCCATAGGAAGGTGCATATTGGTGGGCGTTAAAATAAACGCCACATCCAGCTCTTCCCGGTTAAACATGTCTTCAATATCCTGGTAAATATTGGGTACGGAAAAGCGCTTTGCAACCATGGTGGCTTTGCGTACATCGGTTTCGCATAATGCAACTACCTGAATATCCTCTTGCCGGGAAAGCCAGGGTAAATGAATAATTTGTGCCACCACCCCGCTACCCACAATGCCCACGCGAATGGGTTGATTACTCATGCTCCTCATCCCTTTTTTGTTGCCATTTTTCTTTATCCAAAATAGTCTGGAGTAAATGCACCGCCGCATACTGGTCCACCCGGTCCCGGTGTTTGCTGGGCTTTTTCCCCAACGCGTGAAGGGTGGAATGGGCCTGAACGGTTGTCAACC
>WGBF01000394.1 GCA_015494485.1 bacterium
ATTTCCAGAAAGAAGTCCAGCGGAGCCTGGGAAAACTGAAATGCAATTCCCAGTGGCATTCGGAATCCCAGGCGAAAATGTTGTTCCAGTTTCACGCGAAAACCCAATCCGTAATAAATGGAGGTTGTTGGCTGTTGTTGCCCCAGCAGCGTCCAGTTATGCACCAGAAAATCCCCATGGAGATGTACCGCCCCCTCCCCTACAAAAGACCAGGCACCGCCAAACTGGTACGCCGTATTTGCGGACTGCCAGTATTTCACGCTAACGCCGGTCGGATCTCCAATCATTGGGCCAATACCCAGCCGGGCCTGGTTTACAGACTGGGCTGCTCCGAAAGTAATAAAAAGTAACCCCAGGCCTAATCCTAACAAACAACTTTTAACCAACCGATAAAACCGCATACATCCTCCCGCGTTTCAGCTCCAATGCCTTACAGGTCCGCCCCAAACGAAAAATACCAGATGGGTTCACTGATGCGCTGCAAGTTATAATTCCAGGCGACATCGATGCGCATTAAAAAGAAGAGAAAAAATACCCGCGCCCCGATGCCAAATCCACTGGAAACATCATCAAACACCAATCCACCATTTTCCGGTAATTGGCGCACCGCTTTGAAGCTATTGCCGTACCAGGCACTCCCGATGTCATAAAACATTACACCCCGGATATTAAAAAAGCGCAGTTTGGGAAAGCCCAAAGCCAGATATTCAATTAACGGAAAACGGAATTCCAGGTTGGTCAGCAAATAGCGGGTACCGATGCGGTCATAATAATAAGTACCGCGCAACGGCGTGACAAATTCCGAAAAGAACACATCATCAATCCGTTCCACCCGGCGTCCACCCTGGTATTTGGGCACAAACCAGTTGTCAATCCCGCCCAGGAAAAATTGCTGCGCATTTGCACCAAAACTGGCCCCTCCCGCCACACGCACGGCAAACTGATAATCCCGGTTAATCATGAAATATTTCCGGTAATCGAATTTCAACGTGCGGAAATCCCGACTGTTGGCGCCAATTTTGGGACTAGGCAAGGTAGATACGCTGTACCGCGAACCGGAAACCGGGCCGGTGTATCCCCACAGCACATCATCATACACGTAGGAAGCGCCCGGAAGGATGGTTTGAACGCGTTCCGTAGGAATGGGCAACTGCAGATACTCCAGATTCACGTTATACCACACAAAGGAAAAATCCATTCGGCGGAAACGACTAAAGGGATAGGATACCAAAAAATTCAACCCGTAATTTCGGTAGCGGGTTAAGCCCACATCAGCACGTAAAAACAAATAAGCCAGGTGATACCCCCCTATTCCAAAATTCCACCGATGTTTTAAATTCATGTAATAAAAGGTTAAATCGCTGTTGCGCAGGTCAGAAATCAGGTTCACATTGGCAATGATTTTATGGTCGCCCAGTAAATCACTAAAGGCCAGCGTGGTATAACCCTGAACGCCGAAAAAGGTATTGTATCCGGCTGTGCCGGTCACAATATCCGGACTAAACTTGATTTTGTATTTGCGAACCTTATATTCCCCGCTTTCCGCCTGATACACTTCCCGCGGCAACTCCACCGGTTCTTCGGGTTCCATATTCTTCTTATTCCGTTCCAGATTTTCCCGCGTAAACACAAAACGACTGTAGTCTTTTACCGGCTTGGTTTTCAGTGCCTCCCGGGGCTTGTCTTCCTTCTCGGACGGCTTTTTGGTGCGGGGCTGCCATTCGCGGGCATATTCCGGCAAATGCTTCTGATTCATTTCCACCACCAGCTGGGTGGGTATCAGGGTATCCACCGGAGCCTGTTCCAAGGGATTATTCAACAAATAAATATCAAAGCCCCCTTCATAAAAAGAGGTAAAGACCATTTTGCTGGCATCGGCATCGAAACCAATTTGCACCGCACCGGAAATTAAGTTGGTAATGGGGTAATTTTTACCGGTCGTGCGGTCCAGTATATACACGTTGTAAATACCATTCTGGTCCGAAATGTACACAATCTTTTTTCCATCCGGACTAAACAGGGGATACTGTTCTTCCCATGGGGTGTTTGTAATCCGGGTAATGGTTCGGGTTGCAAATTCAATCTGGTACACATCCCGTTTTTCGAAGTCAAAATCACTCATTTTGAAGTCGGGTGGTAGCTGGGAATCGTCAACATAATCCTTCCGGTCGGACACGAATAACAGGTACTTACTGTCCGGAGACCAGGAGGGCTGGTCGTCGGTGAACACATCATTGGTCAGTTGAATCAGGGAATCGCTTTCCAGGTCATACACATAAATATCGCTCTGTCCGTCTTTATTCCCGACAAATGCAATATATTTGCCATTGGGTGCCCAGGCCGTGGTAAATGCACCATCCAGTTTCATTAAGTATTTTTTGGTTTTTGTGGTTTGAATGTCCACAATGTAAATGGCATCCCACGCGCCGCTTTTGGCAGTAAAAGCCAGCTTGCGCCCGTCGGGGCTAAAGCTCATGCCGGGCCGTAAAAAATGGAGTTCTTCAAAACTTTCTGACTGTTGGCCTTTGACCAGGGTTTTAATTTTCTTTCCGTCGATGGCGCTAATCAGACGAATTTCCTGGTAGCCCCGTTCATCCGTAATGTAGGCCACTTTGTCCCCGTGTGGGGTAATGGCCGGGCTTACATTCAGGTAATTTTGCTTCTTCTTGTGGTTGGTTAACCGACGGGCGATTTCTACCGGTTCTTTTCGGTCTTTGACTTCCGGCCAGTATTCCCGGCGCAACGCCCGATGCCACTTCTCCGTGAAGTCCTCGTAATTCATTCCGGTGGTGGCCTGAAGCACTTTCTGGAAAGAAGAACCGCCCCGTAACTGGTTCAAAATTTCTCCAATTTTTTCCCGCCCGTAGGTTTCGGCAATAAACTTAAATACCGATGCACCCCCCTGATATACCAGAAAATATTCCAGATACTGCAACGGCGGTATGTAGCCACTCAGCACAGCATCCCGTACGACCATATCCAGGCGGGTATTCCACCCCTCGGATTCAAATTCGGCCAGCCCTTCCGAAAACCACAACGGGGGTGGCGTAACCTCGTTGCGGAGCAGCGACTGGATGGAGCCGCCGTACAACATGTCATTCATAACGGCGTGGACAAGTTCGTGATGGATGACATGGCGAAACTGTTCGTAGGAGCCTTCAAACGGAACCACGATGCGATTCTTGTACAATTCCGTTACACCGCCAATGCCTTCCGTGAGGTATTCCATGACCACATTGGTTTGCTGCCAATCGTTATGGGATTTGTACACAATGAACACAATCCGTTTTTGAATATCGTACCGGAAATCGCGGCGAAGTTGCTTGTAGGCTTTTTCGGCAATTTCAGCGGTAAAGCGGGCGATGTCAAATCCCCCTTCATAAAAGTACACGTCGAAATGTTCGGACTGAATGTAATACCACGTAAAATTTTTATATTGGACTTTATTTTTACCGAAATACTGACCGGATGCCTGAAAGACCCCGGTAATCAGGGTCAGCAGGGCAATGATGACCATACGCCGCATAAAAGACCTCCAAAACTTACTCAATGATTGCTAACGTCCATTCCCCGTATTTTGCTCCATCCGTGAGGCAAGGTTTAATTTAATATTTATTTTTAACCGTGGTAACTATTTTCGGGTGATTCCACCAGAAATTAAAATTTTAGGAATTCGGGTTCCATCCGCTTAAATTTCCAGGGATATTCGCAAGGGGATGTATGAAACCTGCTGTTTGGACATTATTTCTCATCTTCTTTCTTTTTGGTCAGAAGGCAATGGCGCAAATGCCTACGTCTCCCCCACCCGATTCCCTGATTGCGCTGCTTTTTAGTGTCCGCATGCAGAATGCCCCGGATAGCGTTAAAGGAAAACAAATTGCGGACATCTTTCGAAAATTTGGAATCGACACAACCCATTATCGCCAGTTTTACGAACGCTTTTTAGCCCGCCCTGTCCGTGAACAACAACAGTGGATTCAAAAGGCTGCCCGCTTAATTCGCAAAATGGTAGCGGAGGAACGGAAACACCAGCAGCAAAAAGCACCTCCGCCGTTTCCAACGGAAGCGGCAAAACCGCTTAATCCGGATGGTAGCGAATAATTTCCACCTTTTCCAGTGTCATCAAACTCCCGCAGCCAGCCTCGTTAACCAATTCTTCAATGATGCCAATGGCTGCTTGAATTCGCTCCTCAGTATCCACCACTTCAATGAGTACCGGCAGGTCTTCTGACAATCGCAATAAACGGGTTGTGTGAATCACCCGGCTCCCGGCGCCAAATCCTTCAATACCCCGAATCACCGTTGCACCCGCAACATCCTGTTCGCGAAGCTTTTCAACAATGGCTTCAAATAATGGTTTTCCCTTGTACCGGTCATTTTCTCCAATATAGACGCGGAGTAATTTACCTGTTCCCTTAATCTGCATAGTTCCCCCTTTTTAAACCATGAACCGCCCCAGAAGCATTCCCAACCACACCGCGATTAACCCGGCAATAATACTTACTCCAATATTAAGCAGACCGCGCCACAATTCGCCATGCTGGAGTAACTGCAATGTCTCGTAACTAAATGTGGAGAATGTGGTGAACGCCCCCAGCATTCCAATAGCCACCAAATGCCGCATAGCCGTTGAAATATTTGCCTGTAAGGTCACAGCCATGAATACTCCCAGCAGGAAGGCCCCAATGAGATTAACCACCAGTGTGCCATAAGGAAAGTCGGTTCCGGTAAGTTGATACACCCAGCCGGAAATCCAGTACCGTAATACCGCACCGACAAATCCGCCAACGCCCACATACAACAGTTTCAATTCCATGTTTAAATTTAGTGGGAATCCCGCTGCTTTTCAATCGCAATCCTTTTTATTGCCGGAAAATTTTTTGAAATTTGTTTGACTGCTTGTGAATGCTAATTTGGAGTCTTTGCAGGAGTGACAATGCCGTACTTCGTTTTCACAATGCTCAGCATTATCTGGAGCACCACCTGGATTGCCATTAAAATTACCCTGGAAGGCATTCCGCCGTTTTTAAGTGCAACGATTCGGTTTATTATTGCCATTGTTTTTCTGGGAATATTTGCGCTAATACGGCACATTCCCGTTAAAATTGCCCGCGGGGATTATCGCATTTTGCTGTACAGTGCGTTCTTTATGTACATTTTTGACTATGGTTTTGTTTACTGGGGCGAACAATACCTTTCGGCGGGGGTAACAGCCATCTTTTTTGCCACCTTTCCTATTTTTATCGGCCTGTTCTCCAATTACGTTGTGAAAAGTGAACAACTGGATGCCCTGAAAATCACCGGAACCTTGCTGGGGTTTTTAGGGGTCTTTATCATTTTCTACGACCAATTAGTCCAGACCCAGTTTAACCTTCAAATACTCATGGCAACCCTTGCGGTGGTTACCGGTGCGGCTGGGGGGGCATTTTCAACGGTTCTGGTAAAAAAATATTTAAGCCATGTTCCGGCCGTTCCGCTTACCATTCATCAAATGTTCTGGGGTGCGGTGTTTCTGGGGGCATTTGGACTGCTACGGGGAGAAATCCAGCACCTCAATGTTACCCCCAGAGTTCTGTATGCCACGCTATATCTTGGTGCCATCGGGTCGGCCCTGGCCTTTGGCTCCTATTACTGGCTGCTGCAACGGATTAGCGCCCTTACGGTGTCTTTCATTATTTACATTACACCGGTACTGGCACTGGTAATTGATTATCTGG
>WGBF01000395.1 GCA_015494485.1 bacterium
CTGCCGCCGTGTCATTCTGGAGTCCCGCCGGCGGCGGGACTCCAGAATGACACGGCGGCAGGGTGTGCTTTTGAGCGTTAGCGAAACATTTCAAAGGCAGCGGCTCTGATTCTTTGGCGCCGGTCCGGATGGACGGAGGGGCAACCGGGGGCCACTTTGTCATCTGAAAATTAGAAATAGTACTGCACCCGCAGAAAGGCAATACGGGGGAAATATCCGTATTCAGTGAAGAAGTCACCGTAAAAATGCTGATACCCCACCGTTACGGCCAGATTGTCCCCGGCGTTCATGTCCAGGGAGGGATACCAGTACCCACTGTGGTCTTCCAGGTTCTGCGACCAGGCCAGGCCCACATTTACCAACGCCCACACCTGATATTGCCCCATCACAAAAATGTACTGGCGCCCCACGTTCAAAATTTCGCCGCGAAACAACCGGTCAAATTCATATTCCCGGGGATGCCGTTTTCCTTCCCCGTTAAAATGGTATTCCACCAGTGCGTACAGGCGGGGTGTAAACTGGTTGTCCGCCCCCCACAATGTACTTCACAAAAGGGGCTTTTTCGGCATTCCCAAAATCGTACAACCATTCTCCCCGAATGGCCGCGTTGCCAATATTACCGGTAACATCACCACCCACCACCCAGCGCCGGTCAAATCTTCCGGTTAACACAGAAACATCGTAGGTTCCGATTTTCGACCGCAGGTGAACAGCCCCATTGCCTTCCGGTACAGCACGGGTGGGATTCCAGACAAATTGAACGTCGGAAAAATCCCCCAGATACCATTGAATGTTCACGGCATCGGCGCCATCCTTTTCCACCCGGTCAAATGCCGTGGGCGAAAGGGGATTAAACAAATCGGTGGGATTCCACACCCGACCGGTTCCCCAGGAAATACGCTGGCGACCCACCACCATCCGCCCGTTCTCCCATTCCCAGGCTACAAAAAGGCGGTCAATAAAATGGCGCCCCAGCCGGTTGCGTGCATCCACAAACGTACGTTGCCAGTTGAAGTATTGCCGGGTACTCACCGTGATGCCCGGTGTGTAATCATAAAAGGGATGCTGATAATAAAGATAGTCCGCCTCATATTCCAGACGGACAAACAGGGCGTCGGAAATATCCCACTCCGGGCGCACCCGCAGGCGCAGCAGCAACGCCCGGTTCTCCTGTGGCAGGGCAATGAACGATTGCACCGGAAGCGTTTGATACCGCATGGCAAAGGGAAGCACCACACCGTATCCGCTAAACGACACGGGTTGCCCCTGGAGGGATACCAATAGCACACTCCAGAACAGCACTATCCAGCCCCACCGCTGCCGGTGGAGCGGCCACATTACACGGCAAGGAAGTGAACAATGTCTTCTTTCGAAATCCAAAGACATGTTGAATGGGCTATGGTGACGGTTTCTCAACTTCATTCCAATCGCACGACGGTTTCAGATGAATTTCCTCCGGTGTTATTTTTGCACTTCTTCTTCCACAATTACTCCATCCCGCAGGCGTACCAGTCGCCGGGCCCGCTGGATGACTTTGGGGTCGTGAGAGGAAAACACAAAGGTAATGTGTTTCTCCCGGTTCATGCGTTCCATTAAATCCAGCAGGGCATTCCCGGTTACACTGTCCAGGTTGGCGGTGGGCTCATCCGCCAGCACGACGGTGGGATTGTTCCCGATGGCACGGGCAACGGCCACCCGCTGTTGCTGCCCTCCGCTCATTTCATTGGGACGCTTGTGGGCCAAATCGCCAATGCCCAGGTCGGTTAAAATGGCCTGCGCCCGTTGCCGCCGTTCTTTTTCGGGGATGCCCTTTAGCATCATGGGGAATTCCACATTTTCCAGGGCACTGAGTACTGGAATTAAATTGTAGGCCTGAAATACAAACCCAATTTTTTCCAGACGCAAATCCGCCAGTTGTTTGCGGGTTTTGGTGTACAACGGTTCCCCTTCAAAAATCACCTCCCCTTCCGTGGGCGGGTCCAGCGCCCCCAGCATGTTCAGCAGGGTCGTTTTGCCAGACCCCGACGGCCCGGCAATCACCAGAAAATCCCCCTGGTAAATGGTTAGCGAAATGCCCCGCACTGCTTGGACGGGAACGCCATTATCGTGGTACGTTTTCTTCACGTTGGTTGCTTGAATGATGACCTGACGGGTTTCAGACATAGCGAATGGCCTCCATGGGTTGAAACCGTGTGGCGCGCCAGGCGGGATACACCGCCGCCACAATACTTACCAGCGGCAGGGTAACCACGCTATTCACCACTGCCGCAGGTGTTAATACGGGGTAAATAATGGCCCCGACCCCAAATGACCGCAAGCTTTCGCTAAACATCGCCAGATTGATCCCGGTGTGGGAAAGGGGCCAATACAGAAGGAGGGCGATGATTAGCCCCAGCGCCGTTCCCAGATACCCCAGCACGGCCGCTTCCAGCAACAGCATCCAGAATAATTTCAGGGGCCGCATGCCAATGGCCATCAGAACACCAATTTCGTGCACCCGTTCAAAAATGGCCATTAACAACGTATTCACAATGCCAAACGCAATTGCCAGACCCACCACCACGTAGTAAATGGCAATCATTTCCTGGTACAACTGCAACTGGGCCACCAGCAGCGGGATGATATCCTGATAACTCAATACTTCCAGAGAAGCGCTTAGGGCGCCCCGAAGGTGTTCTTTTATCGCGGGAATCCAGTCAATGGCATCGGCAATGATGACAAACTCATGCACACCATCGGGAATTTCCAGCAACTTGCGGGCTTCCGTAATGGGAATGTAAATGTAGGTGCGGTCAAAATTGGAATCGAAGGTCTCATAAAGCCCCACCACACGGAACACATCCGACCCCACCGCACCTGTCACCGTATTGGCCAGCAACACGATTTTCTCCCCCAATTGCACATTCAATTTTTTGGCCAGCCGGGTACTGATGAGGATTTCATGGGGATTGTTTTGCAGATAGCGCCCTTTTTTAATGGAACTGGGAATTAAGGTAATGTGTTGTTCCTTCTGCGGGTCGATACCCACCAGTTGAATGCCGGCAGAACTCATGGCACTGGAGGCCAATCCAAAGGCCAGCACGCGCGGGGCATAATACCGTACGTGGGGTGTTTGCTGAATGGCCTGTTCCACTGAACGGGGCTGCGGAATCACTGCGGCCACCTGGGGATTATCGTGGTACCCGGCGCGGTGAATCTGTATATGACCAATATGATTCCCCACCCGATTGCGCAACATCTGGTTTACCATCCCCATGGAGAGGGTATCGAACAACACAATGGTGGCCATGCCCACAACAATGGACAGCAACACAATTGCGGAGCGCCGTTTATTACGCCAGAGATTCCGCCAGGCAATTTTGATTAACATCCGCATCCACTGCCCCCTTACGTGTAGCGAAGTCCTTTTAACGGTTCCAGATGCAGCACTTTGAATAACGGATACACCAGCGCCAGTAGGGAAATGCTACCAATGGAAACAATCGTTTGAATCCAGACCCGGGGTTCCACAGTGTTGCTTAGGACCGGTAAAAATCCGTATTCTTCCGAAATTTTCGCCAATTCTCCACCAAATACAATGGGATGCAATTGGACGTAATAATTCACTACGCCGGCAATGCTCACCCCCAACAGCAACCCAATCAGCATTAAAAATATCCCTTCCCAGAACACCACCACTGCCAGGCGTTCGTTGGTCATCCCTACGGAAAGCATAATGCCAAATTCCCGAAAGCGCTCAGTTATGGACATGAGCAAGGTATTCAGAATTCCAAAGGCCACCACAATAACCAGAAGCACCAGGAACAGAAGCCCGGACAGGTTGTCCAGTTCCATGCCCTGCTTAAACTCCGGCAACAATTCTTCCCAATTCAGCACGACCAGAGGTGTTTTTTGCAGGCGTTTTTGCAACGCTTTTTGTGTGGCATAAAGGCGTTTCAGGTTATCCACATCCACCACCAGCGCATGCACCCGTCCCGCCATGGTCAGCAATTCCCAGGCATCCGGTAGCGCCATGAATACCCCAAACTGGTCCAGCTCCCGGGCGCCGGTCCGCAAACTTCCCACAATGGTAAACTTCATATTGCCCATGGAGCCGTCAAATCCCTGGGTCAGGAGCACCACAGTATCCCCTACCGCGGCATTTAAATTTTTCAGCAATTTTTCACCGGCAACAATTTCCCACCGGTGCCCCGGCTGCAGGAAAGTGCCCTGTTTTATTTTTTGATGAATGGTGGTAACCTGGGGCTCTGTGCGGGGATCCACTGCAATTAATGTTACCCCCATGGAATTATGATTGAATGCGATTAACCCCTCCGTGTACACCCGCGGGGTTACTGCCCGAACACCGGGCACCGTGGTCACCTGTTGCACCAGCGAATCGCTAAGGACAAAACTGTGGAATAAATTGGGCGTGTCCTGGTAGTCCCGGTGCTGAATTTGCAACGGCCCACTAAAAAGGCGGGTAATTTCCCGGATGTTCACCTCGTAGGTGCCATACTGCATCCCCCGGGTAAACATGAACACCGCCGTGGCAAAGGTAATTGCTGCAATGGTAACAACCGTGCGGCGTTTATTGCGCCACAGGTTACGCCACCCGATTTTCATCAGCAGTCCCATGAATACCCCGGTGCATTTGAGTCTTGCATTACCGTCCCCGTTCCAGTTCCCGCAGCGAAAAAATACGGGACGGTATTTTAATATCGAAGCGTATTTTCAGCAGCCGGATTTCCGTCCGCCGTCCGGGTTTTACGTCGTTAATCATTACCCAATGCGTAGGAATTTTCCGCCCGCCCATCACCTTGAAATCCCGGTATTCCAGATGGCGAATCAGCGTGCCGTTTTCATCATAAAATTCAACCCGGGCGGGTAAATTATCCGTTTTGCGTACCCAATACAGAATCTTCCCCCACACCACGGAGGCTTCCGGTTTGGGAATACCCTGGATTTCCCAGCAGGGAGCTCCGTCGATGGTGTCCTCTCCCACCAGCGTTAACTGATAATCCCGCACCATGCTGGACTCCCGCACCAGGTCATCATTGGTAAAATCGGATCCGTTCCAGGATTGCAGCAGCATGGAAGGCGGCAGTTTGATTACTGTTTCCGTATTACGGAGATAATTCCACAATTCATTACCGATTTTAAGCGTTTTATTGCCTGCTTCCTTGGGCGGTGCCAGGATGACAATCAGCGCTTTTTCCGTGCCCACCCACCAGCTTTCCAGCTTCAAGGTGCGGGTGTAATAGGGGGTTATAATCTTCATTTCGAACACCGCATGGGAGGTTTTCCCGCGAATGGCATCTTCGGAGCGTTTCACAATGGCATTGACGTCGACCGATTGGGCCCACACGCTTCCCCATACCAACATCACCACCAGCAATACGCGTCGCATACCCACCTCAATTTTTGAACGATTGTTCAAAAAGTACGTGTGACATAAAAAAATGTCAATAAAAATATTTTTCCGTATTTTCACCAAAACTTTTCAAAAAAGATTGTAAAACGGAATTCATCTTAAAAATTGATTTAATTTTAATTGAATACCCGGCCAAATTCTATTAGTTTTGTTTTGAAATAAAAAGGACACAAGATTTGTGAAGGAACGACCAGCAGCACGATATAATCCCACGCAATACCGCATTGTGGAGGCCGCCCTGCGCATTTTTGCCGAACACGGTTACCACGAAGCAACCTACGCCCAAATCACCCGGGAGGCGGGGGTGGCGCGGGGACTGGCCCACTATTACTTCCCCAGCAAGGAGGCCTTGCTGATAGCCATTCTGGAAGAGGCGCAGCACAAAATGCAGGAGATGTTCGACGCCCTGACCCAGATTCCCTCACCCCGAAAACGATTGCGGGTATTTTTAAAGCAAAATTTTACGCTGTTACGGGAGGAAGCGGATTTTTTTGTGTTGCTCTTCCGGCTGGCGTTGTTAAAGCAATTACCGGAAGCCGCTCTTGCCCGCCTGGAAGAAATTTACACCGACAGCCTGGAGTTTCTTTCCGTCCTGTTGTATGAAAACCAATTCCCGCATCCCATTGAGCACGCTCAACTGCTCATTGCCCAACTGGACGGCATTGGCATTGATTACCTGGTGTTAAAAGAAAAATTCCCCCTGGAAAAAATCGAAAAGATGCTCATCCGCCAATACATGGATCTGGTGCGGCAGTACAGGCAGCAGGCGGC
>WGBF01000396.1 GCA_015494485.1 bacterium
GGATTGATGCTGTGGATTTTTTTACTGGCTGGTCCCGTAAGTGGTCAATCGGTGTATTATCCCCGTCTGGTGGCGGTCATTACGGCCGAAGAATCCCCTTCCGGTCCATTACAGCAAGCCGGTGCTGTTGATGTGGATGCCGATGGAAACGTGTACATTGTCGACCGCGGGAATAACCGCCTGCTGAAATTTTCCGGAGACCGGTTTGTACGGGAAGTGGGGGGTTTTGGCAACGAGGGTGACCAGTTTGATGACCCCCGCGATGTGGACGCCAGCTTGACGCTGGATATTCTGGTGGCTGATTACAACAATGAGCGCATTGTTCGGTTTGACCGAAATTTAAATTTTGTTACTGCCTATTCCGGGCAAAGTGAAGAGGGAGATCTGGTATTCGGCCGGGTGAAAAGTGTTGCCTATTCCAATCAATTGGAGATTTTTTTAATCGATGACGACCAGCGGCAGGTGGTAAAGCTGGACCGCCTGGGGAATGCACCGTTATCTTTTGGAAGCCCGGAAGAACCGTACGGTCAGTTGCTGGACCCGTTCCAGCTAACTGTCAGCACGCAACAGGTTTTCGTCAGCGATCCCGGCCAGGCGGCGGTGCTGGTTTACGACTTTCTGGGAAATTTCATTTCCCGGATTCAGGTTCCTGACTTTCAGCCCGGTGCACTGGATTGGGCGCCGGATAAAGAATTATTGGTGCTCAACCAACAGAACCAGCATCTGCTGGCATTTAATCGTCATTATCAATTAAAATATTCCCTCATTTTTCGGGAATTAACCAGCCCCATTCAGGATGTTGCCATCTGGGCAGCAAGCGGGGACAATATTAAGCGCATTTATGTGTTAACCGAACACCAGTGCCGGATTTACGAATACACCCAAACCAATAAGTGAACCGGAATGGCAAACCGGCGTTCAACGCAAATGGTGTATTCAGAGATACAAAATCAACCGTTTATTTCATGAAAGAAGAACTGATACCCCAACATGGCGTGCGTCACCCCTTGCTCATCTTTAGCCTGGTGACATTGCTGATTATTGTGATTTCTTATCTGCATTACACAACCTCCACCGACCGGGTAAGTTTTCACATTGTGTACATGCAAAGTTATTTTCTGCCCATTTTATTGGCTGCCCTAACGTTTGGCAAGGTAGGCGGGCTGGGAACGGCCCTGGCTATCAGCGCCATTTATTTTCCACACATTGTCTTTCAGTGGGGCGGTTTTATGGCAGAAAACCTCATGCGCTTTGTCCAGATTGGATTGTTCATTGTGGTGGGGTATTTAACGGGCTTAAAAACAGACCGGGAGCGGGAAGAAAAGCAACGGTACTTAAAAACGGCTCAGGAATTAAAAGAAACCCTGCAGCGCATGGAGCAACAGGAAATTCGCTTAACCCAACTGGAAGAACAATTGCGGCGGGTGGATCGGCTGGCACTCATTGGCGAACTGGCTGCCACCTTTGCGCATGAGGTGCGGAATCCCCTCAGTGCCATTCGCGGGTCGGTGGAAATTATTCAATCGGAATTACCCCAGGAGTATTGTAATCAAGAATTTTTTCATATTTTGAAACAGGAAACGGAACGGCTGACGGGTGTGGTGGAAAATTACCTGAATCTGGCCCGTCGCAGCGAAAATAAAAAAGAAGTGTTCGATGCCCGGGAGGTTATTTACAACTCCGCACTGTTGTTTCAAAGGCGTCTGGACCGACGGGGGATCATTCTGGAAACGCAATTGTCGGCGGTGCCGCTTCCGGTATACGGCAATCGAACGGAACTCCAGCAGATTATTGTCAATTTAATGCTGAACGCCATTGATGAATTGAAAAGCGGCGATAAACTTCGGGTGCTTACCCGGGTAGTGGAAGAGCACCATCGGCGGTTGTTTCACTTAATTGTTGAAGATACCGGACCGGGAATTGCTGCAGAAAACCAGCAGCAAATTTTCGAACCGTTTTTTACCACGAAAGATACCGGTACCGGCTTGGGTTTGGCCATTGTGAAACGCATTGTGGAAAACAACCGCTGGAATATTTCCGTGTGGAGCGAACCGGGCAAAGGTACCCGATTTAAAATTACCATTCCAATCGAAGAGGAAGCGAAGTAAGCCAATGACAGAAACCCGAAATAAACCATTACGCATTTTACTTATTGATGACGATGTGAATTTGAACCGTGTGATTCGCTACCAGCTGGAGCAGCACGGGTATCAGGTCGAAGTCGCCTACAATGGCAATGAGGGCTTGCAATTATTCCGCGAAAAGCCGTTTGACGTGGTTTTGTCGGATATCCGCATGCCGGATATTTCCGGAATCGACGTACTGAAAGCCATCCGTGCCATTGACCAGCAGGTTATTGTGATTATGATTACCGCTTACGGAACGGTGGAACAGGCCATTCATGCCTGTAACCTGGGAGCGGATGATTTTTTGACTAAACCTTTCAGCCAGACTCAGTTGATTTTTGTGGTGGAAAAAGCAGTTCAGTACCGCAAGCTCCAGACGGAAAACCAATCCCTCCGGGCCATGGTGGACAGGGAACTGCAACTGGACAATATGGTAGCTGCCAGCCCGGAGATGAAGCGGGTGTTGAATCTGGTTAAAAAAGTTAGCCGCAGTGACATAACCGTGCTCCTGACCGGGGAAAGCGGTACCGGAAAGGAAATCATTGCCCGGGCAATTCATGTCAACAGCCACCGCCGTGAAGGCCCTTTTGTCACCGTAAATTGTGCTGCAATCCCGGAAAATTTACTGGAAAGTGAGCTTTTTGGTCATGTGAAGGGGGCCTTTACCGGTGCCTTAAAAGACCGGAAAGGGAAGTTTGAACTGGCCAACGGCGGAACCATTTTTCTGGATGAAATTGGGGATTTAAAGCCCGAACTGCAGGCTAAATTGTTGCGGGTTATTCAGGAACGGGAAATTGAGCCCGTGGGCGGGGAGGAGCGAATTCCCATTGATGTGCGCATTATTTCCGCAACCAATCACAATTTAAAAAAACTGGTGGACGAAGGCGCCTTTCGGGAGGATTTGTATTTTCGGATTAATGTCATCAACATTCACCTGCCGCCATTGCGGAACCGCCGGGCGGACATCCCGCTGTTGATTCAGCATTTTATTCGCCAGTATAGCGGGGAAGAGGACTGGCGAATCAGCCCGGAGGCGCTCCAGCTAATGGAACGCTATTCCTGGCCGGGAAATGTGCGGGAGCTGGAAAATGTGATTCAACGGGCCGTGCTGCTGGCGGAAAATCGGCTGATAACCCCCGAAGTATTGCCGGAAGCCATCGTGCAGGGCGCACCTGGAGCATCTGCTGACGGTCAGGTGGCGATGGATGATTTAAACCTGGAGCGACATATTCGGCATTTAATAGAAACGGCGTTGAAGCGGGCAAACGGGAATCAAAGCAAAGCGGCAGAAATGCTGGGGATTCCCAGGCATAAGTTGCTGTATCAAATGAAAAAAATGGGGTTGGCGCCCTGAGTGGCGTTGAAGGGGAACATTCACGGACCGTGTATTGCGCCTTACCCGGAACCCAGAAACGTCAGCAACGAAATTATCAACAAAACCACCCACGAAAAATGGCGACCGTGCGAAAGGATCATGGATAAAACCGCGCTGGCCAGATACCATCCCCCCACAATCCAGACGAATCCCGTAAACAACTCCGTGTGGGGACTCATTGCCAGAT
>WGBF01000397.1 GCA_015494485.1 bacterium
GCACCACTTCTTCGGCCACTGGGGTGGAGGCTTGTTCGTCGCTTGCTTTACCGGAATTTTCCCCACCCTTTTTTCCGTCGGAATTGCGCCGCTTTTTCAGCGTATCGTAACTCCGGGTTTCTTTTTTCTCCGGCAACGGCTTCCCTTCCAGCACCAGATCAATTTCCTCGCCATCCAGAATTTCACGTTCCAGCAGGGCTTCGGCCAATCGGTGTAATTTGTCAATATTTTTAGAGAGTAATTCTTCCACCCGTTTTTCAGCCTTATGGATAATGCGTTTCACTTCTTCATCAATTTCTTCTGCTGTTTTTTCGCTGAAATCCCGATGGGTAGCAATTTCCCGTCCCAGGAAAATTTCTTCTTCCTTTTTACCAAAGGTCAATGGCCCCAAGCGTTCACTCATGCCCCACTCACATACCATTTTCCGGGCAATTTCCGTAGCCCGCTCCAGGTCGTTTCCGGCACCGGTGGTCAATTCACCCAGTACCAGTTTTTCCGCACCACGGCCACCCAGCAGATGCACCAGCATGTTTTCCAGATACGTTTTGGAGTAATTATGGCGTTCATCCAGAGGTAAATACGCTGTTACACCCAGTGCCCGCCCACGGGGGATAATGGTCACCTTGTGCACCGGGTCTGACCCCGGAGTTAGTTTCGCGGTTAACACATGGCCCGCTTCGTGGTAGGCGGTAATGCGTTTTTCTTCGTCGCTGATAATTAAACTCCGGCGCTCCATGCCCATCATCACCTTGTCCTTGGCCATTTCAAAATCTTCCATCGTCACTTTGTCGCGATTGTTGCGGGCCGCAAACAGGGCTGCTTCATTCACCAGATTGGCCAGTTCCGCGCCAGCCAGCCCAGGGGTTCCCTTGGCAATCACTTCCAGATCCACGTCATCGGCCAGGGGAATATTCTTGGTGTGAACCCGCAGAATGCCTTCCCGCCCCCGCACATCGGGACGATCCACTACAATTTGCCGGTCAAATCGGCCCGGACGCAGCAACGCGGGATCCAGCACATCCGGCCGGTTTGTCGCAGCAATAATAATAACCCCTTCGGCGGGGTCAAAACCGTCCATTTCCACCAGCAGAGCATTGAGGGTTTGTTCCCGTTCATCGTGGCCGCCGCCCAATCCGGCACCCCGCTGGCGCCCCACGGCGTCAATTTCGTCGATAAAAATAATACAGGGGGCATGTTTCCGGCCCTGTTCAAACAAATCCCGTACACGGCTGGCACCCACGCCTACAAACATTTCCACAAAATCCGCCCCGCTCATGCTAAAAAAGGGCACACCGGCTTCTCCGGCTACGGCGCGGGCCAACAGGGTTTTACCGGTTCCCGGCGGGCCTAACAACAGAGCACCTTTGGGGATTTTGCCGCCCAGGCGGCTGAATTTGGCCGGATTTTTCAGAAATTCGATTATCTCGCGCAATTCTTCTTTGGCTTCATCACACCCGGCAACATCATCAAACGTTACCCGGGTCTGGTTTTCCATTAACATTTTGGCACGGCTTTTCCCAAAAGAGAAAATATTTTTTCCGCCGCCACCGCCCTGCATTCGTCGCGCCAGGAAAATCCAGAAGCCAATTAACAGCGCCCAGGGCAAGAACTGCCCCAGTACAATCAACCAGTCGCTGGAGGGCTGACTGAATTCAATATCAATTTTTTTCTCCTGCCAGGTTTTAACCATATTGTCATCAATAAACGGCAATATGGTTTTAAAGCGCTGGTATTCAATGCGCTTCCCACTGGGTAACTGGTCGGTAAAGGGCTCTTTTAGCAGTCCGATAAATTCGTTCTTTTTTATAATAACCTTGCCCCGGAGGATCATGTCGTTTTCCAGAAAATAGAGATACTGGGAATACGGCACCTCACGTTCATGGGGCTTCCCGAACGGGAATTGTGTAGAGAGGAAAATGATTCCCAGAAAAAGAATGATCCAGAAAATAATGGAACGGGATCCTTTTTTCCACTGGAAATCATCATTGCCCTCCGGGCCCCGTGATCCCGGTTTACGGAAAAAATTCCGATCGGGTTGTTTTTCACTCATAATATCACCAACTATTCCGTTTTATGGTTCAATTAACTGATAAATTGCATTTAAGTTGCGTTTTAATTGTTTGTAATCCAAACCGTATCCAATTACAAACTTGTTTTCAATTTCAAAGCCTACATAATCGATACTTAAATCCACTTTTGCAGCGCCTTTTTTAACCAATAGTGAAACAAATTTTAATGATGCAGGTTTCAGCCCCAGAATTTTGCGCCGCAAATACTGTACAGACAGGCCGGAATCCACAATGTCTTCCACCACAATCACGTCGCGACCGTGCAGGTCGGCGCTAAAATCCTTAATCATGGTAATTTCCCCGGAGGATACCCGGGCATTGCCATAACTGGAGATTTTAATAAAATCAATTTCGCAATCAATATCCATGTAGCGAATAATATCCGCCAGAAAGATAGCTGCCCCGTTTAAAACACCAATCATTATGGGAATTTTCCCTTCGTAATCCCGGGAAATTTGTTTTCCCAGCTCTTCAATCCGCTTATGCAGCGTTTTGGAATCAATTAAGATTTCAAACGTTAAATCATCAATCTGAATTGTATCAGGCGTAATCATGGCTCTCCCGTAATTCTATTTTTATGACCTCTTTAGTTTCATGGCTTACTCTGCACTCATGATTAATCCGTAAACCCGGAATGGCAATAATCCGTTCTCCACTCATCAAAACCGGGGTAAACGGCCGCAATGGAGACGGAATACCTGCTTTTTTTAAAAATTCCATTAGCGGTACCGCCCGCCGGGCGCCCAACGGATAAAATGCCATGCCTTCTTCCGGAAACCGCACGTAAACCGCATCCTTTACACATCGCGCATCAATATATTCGGTTTGAGGCTCCCGGGGAGGCAATGTGACAGATCCCGCATGTCTGGATAAAACCAATTGGTGGGTTCCCAGATGCACCGGCGTATTCCAGGAAATTCGCAAGCCATTCATCTGGCTCCGCCATTGCTCCAACCGTTCCACCTGAAAAAACACAGCCGTATTTTTTTGCCGATAAACTCCAATGACCGGATCGAACCAGAATTGCGGACGCCCCGCGGTGTGCTCTAACCAGTAGACGAGCTGCTTAAATTTCTGGTAATTCAAATAAACATGCTCTCCTTTCAAATCCGAAATAATTTTTTCAACAATTCCAAATTGAATCCCGGAAAAATATTGTAAGAAGCGTGGCAATTCAAGCGTAATTTTCAATTGAGAATATTCAATAATGATAGCATTCCATGCCTGTTGAATTTGATTTTCAAGAAACGCTGCCCAATCACCGGCTACCAGCGCCAGATTGCCAATTGCCTCTTCCCGAAAAAGGGGGAAGGTTTGCCGTAACATGGGAATGACCTCCAGACGCAGCAGGTTGCGCAAATACCGGGTATCCCGATTGGTTTCATCTTCCCGAAATGGTAATTTTCGTCGAACAACATAGCGATGAACAGCCTCCCGGGTGGCAAACAGCAGAGGGCGTACAAACGGAGGCCGCTTCAACCGAATACCGGCCAGCCCGGTAATTCCCGTCCCCTGAAACATCCGCATCAGCAGCGTTTCTACCTGGTCGCTTAATGTGTGGCCAGTGACAATCCACTGAAAGTAGTGCTCCTCCGCAATTTCCCGAAGCGCTTCCTCCCGTAAACGGCGCGCGGCGGCTTCCACGGAGATTTTTTCGCGTTCAACCAGTTGGGGAACATCCACATCTTTTTGATAAAACGGAAGTCCGTAGCGCCGGGCCAGATCAGCCACAAATGCAGCGTCAGCATCGGCAGTGGAACGCAAATGATGGTGCACATGCGCAACGCCCAGGGTTACCTGAAGTCCCTGCTGCCACTGCACCAACAAATCCAGCAAGGCAACGGAATCCTGACCACCGGAAACAGCAACAAGTACCCGACTTCCGGAAGGGATTAGATGATGAATCTTCAGGAATTGGTAAAAGGCATGTTTCAAATTTTTCGAGACCGGCATGATTATTAGAGTGGCGGCGCAGGGATTCGAACCCCGGACACGCGGATTATGATTCCGCTGCTCTGACCAGCTGAGCTACGCCGCCATATTCAGTGAGTAAAAAAACGCCGGGCGAGTGAACGCCCGACGCAATATTGTGAATCACTTTGTAGCGGGGGCAGGATTTGAACCTGCGACCTTCGGGTTATGAGCCCGACGAGCTACCAGGCTGCTCCACCCCGCGATCATTAAAGCGCAGCTAATATAATCAATCAAAATGCCGTTGTCAATTGGTGCATTTATTTTTTCCGTAGACTTGTTACCACTCAGCGTTATAAAAAGTTCCATTGGGTTCAGGTGCCTGGAACAACCTGCTCCAGAAACGCCCGCCACTGTTCTTCCGGCTCAACGTGAAATTCCGTGACCGTGACCCACAGGTTCACCGAGTCCGGAAGGGATGCACGGAACGCCTCCAATTTAACGGCATCCTTTTCTGTTGTTAACAAATGGGGGATCTGGTGTTCCCGGGCAACCTGAACCAGAGACTGCACATCTTCCACAGTGTAAGTGTGATGGTCGGAAAAAATCCGATAGTCCGCAATCACCAGCCCTTCCTGCTGCAGGGTGCTTAAAAAATGACCGGGATTGGCAATTCCGGAGAAAACCACAAATTTTTGCCCTGCCAGCCGTTTCCACTCCACTTCCACTCCGGTTTTCAGATTCCGCAATGCCACAAGTTGAAGGGTGCCGGTAAATAGTGGCGCCCGGGTATAACGGCGCACCTCCTGACGCACCATTGCCAAACGTTCCGGATGGTGTTCTCCCTTGGTCAAGATTACAGCGGAAACGCGCCGGAGAACCCGGGGCAAATCCCGAAAATAGCTAACCGGGAATAACCAGCCGGGATGTTTCCAGCGGGTAACGTCAATTAAGCAAATGTCCACATCCCGATGAAGTGCCCGGTGCTGCAACCCGTCATCCAGAATTATCACATCGGGTGTTATTTGGCGCAGCATTTCCGTTGCCACCTCCCAGCGACGCGCCCCTACCCCCAGGGCCCCGTTTTGAAGATGCTGATAAATCAGAAGCGGTTCATCCCCTACCTGGTCGGCCGTTGGCGTTGATTGGCCATTTTTTAATACAACAACATTCTTCTTTTCCCGCCGCCCATAGCCCCGGCTCAACACCCCGACCCGTTTTCCCCGGGATTTGTAATACCGAACCAGATGAATCACCAGCGGCGTTTTCCCGGTACCCCCCATCTGAAGATTACCCACACTGATGACGGGCACAGGCAACTTTCGCACGGGCAACCAGCCGCGGTCATACAGAGCATGGCGCAATCGCACAATGAATCCGTACAGCATTGCCAGGGGGGCCAGTAGCCAGCGCAATGGGTGGTTCATGACAAATAATGCTCCGCTTTACGGTCTGTTTCGTTTATGGCATCCTCCAAACGGCGGGCAGCCTGCACCAGTTTCTTCATGGACGGTAACGGCGGAAAGTACAGGGGTTCCCCCACATACACCACGGAGCTCCCAAACGGCAGCACCACCCGAAATTTATCCCAGCTGTTCATACGCTTTTCCCGCGTCGCCGCATACCCCAGGGGCAAAATGGGAATTCCCGTTTCCGACGCCAGTTTGACGGCGCCGAATTTAACCTTTCGCCGGGGGCCGGTGGGGCCATCCGGGGTAATGGCAATGTGGCCGTGGTTTTGCAATACCTGGCGCAACTGCTCCAGTGCCTGCAGTCCGCCCCGGGTGCTGGATCCCCGAATGGTCCGGTACCCAATCCGCTTTAAAATTCGGGCAATTACTTCGCCGTCAAAATGCTGACTGACAAGGGCGTAAATGCCCCGATGCCGAAACACCCAGATCGGCACCTGAAAGTTTTCGTGCCACAACACAATAATAACCCCCTGCCCGTTCCGCAGTAAACGGCGGTAACGTTCCCAGTGGATTACCCGGATGTTTACCAGGGAGAAATAAAGTTGAAATACCGGATATGCAATAAACTGGGCCAGAAACAACGCCAGATATTGAAAGACACGCTTTTTCATGAAACAAAGTTAACTACGGGAAGGGAAAAAAGCGAAGCCCCTTTTTATCTTCCACGACCAGCCAGAGGGCTTTTGCGGGATAATGAAAATGCGGAACACCCACATTCCGGGGCGTGCACCACATCCCTATTCAAACCGATTTTCACCGTACTGTCCCTTTTCAGAAATTTAACTGCCGGTATCCCAGAAGTCCCGTTCCGCATACCGCCAGATTATTGGGGTGGTAATTTCCACACTATTTCCTGCCGGGTCCCGAAAATAGAGCGAATAGCCGCCCCCCGGCCATTGCACTTCTTTTTCAATCGGTACATGGTGTTGCTGCAACCGTTCCCGCCACATTTCCAGTTCCTCTTGCGGAACAGCAAAGGCCACATGCCCCGGCCCCTCCGCACCGTGCGGCGGAACCTGCCCCGAACCTGCCTGTTGCGTTTCCCGGGGATTAAAAATCAATAACATACCGTTGCCCAGTTTGAAAAACACATGACGACCCTCTACGGCGGAGTATACCGGAAGGCCCAGAACCGTTTCGTAAAATTCCCGGGCGGCGCGTAAATCGGTGGCATACAATGCTGTTTCCAGAATACGCAACGGCGTCAATCAGGACGTCTCCCGTATTGTATTGATTCGACGAATGGCTTCGCGAACAATTTTCTGGAATTTGTCCTTCACCTGATTGGCAATTTCCGTGACTTCATCATGAGAAAGGGGTGTAGCGCTAATGCCTGTTGCCAGATTGGTAATACAGGAAATTCCGGCGACCTGAATACCCCGGGCCCGCGCAACCAGCACTTCCGGTACAGTGGACATGCTCACGGCGTCGCCCCCCAGGCGGCGAATCATTTGCACTTCGGCAGCAGTTTCGTAGGAAGGACCGGTGGAGACGAACAATACCCCTTTCCGCAACGGAATACCCAGGTCCAGACCGATGGTTTCCAGCATGTCAATATAGGGCTGATGGTAATTATCGTACATATCCGGGAAACGCGGTTCCGGCGACACCACCGGACCCCGCAGGGGATTGCGAAACAGGAAATTGATGTGGTCCACAATAATCATTAAATCACCGGGGGTAAACAGGGGATTAACGCCCCCGGCGGCATTGGTGACGATCAAATCACGAATTCCCAGCAAATGCATTAACCGCACATTGTAGGCAACTTTTTCCGGGGGATGTCCCTCATAAATGTGAACGCGGCCCTGCACGGCCAGCACCGGAATCCCATCCACTTCGCCAAATACCAGGTAGCCCTTATGCCCCGGCACCGTGGAACGGGGGTAGTGGGGAATTTCGGCGGTGGGAATACGCTCGGCATTTTCCAGCGTATCGGCAAAATCGCCCAGACCGGAACCCAAAATTAAACCAATCCGGGGCTGCTGTGCGGTAAATTGCCGAATATAGGCCAGACTTTCTTCCAGTTGCTTGTCCGTATTCATCAGTCGTTTTTCTCCGTTTTTCTCCACATTTCCCAGGCGGATTTCAGATAATATCCCGCCGAATAAAATAACATCACCAATGTAAGCCACACCAGGGGTTGCTGCAATGGTTGAATACCGTACAAAAAGGCCAGTAGCGTTGCGGAAATAACCGTAACTGTAATTTTTCCGGGTAATGCGGAAGGCACCACAAACTTCAGGCGGGAAATCAGCATTACCGATCCCACCAGTATTCCCACATCACGGAGAATGATTAACAATACCAGCCACAACGGCAAACCATATTCCTGGTACAGCGCAATGCTGGCCAATCCAATGCAAATCTTATCGGCCAGCGGATCAATGATTTTGCCCATTTCGCTGATTTTGTGCTGCGCCCGGGCGACAATGCCATCCAGGTAATCGCTGGCAATGGCAATGGCAATCCACACCGTTACTTCCTGCAGCCGATGGTGTATCATTAAATAATAAATGTAGCCCCCCAGCAGGAGACGTAAAAAACTTAACATATTGGGCAGGGTAAAAACCTGGTCGGCCTTAAATATGTCCCCAATGGTTACGGACTTGCTTTCCATGGTGTTCTGGTTACCTTTACTCATCGAATCTCCGGCAAATATGGCATTATTGCCAGGGGTTCTCCGGGCCGGAAAGATGATAATGCCTGTACCACAGACCAGTAGCCGCCCACATCCGGCAGCGCCTGTGTCACTTCCCGAATAATACCCCGGGCCTGATTGCGCAGCAGTTCATCCACCAAACGTTCCAGGAACGGTTTGATGCGCGGATAGGTCACTAAAATAACCCGCTCATCCTGCGGAATACCCGCCATTCGCTTGGCGGTTTTTACGGCCTCGTCAAAATCGCCCAGTTTATCCACCAAACCAATCTCCACGCCCTGCAGGCCGCTCCACACCCGTCCCCGGGCAATGCGGTCCATCTCTTCATAGGTTTTGTGCCGGCCGGCTGCCGCCTTCTTTACAAAATCGCGGTATGTGTACATTATAAACGATTGAACCAGCTGGCGCTGCCGTTCGGTAAACGGCGTGTAAAAGGAAAATATATCCGCATTCTGCCCCCGTTTAAATGTTACCCGATTGGCTCCAATTTTTTTGTGCAGGTCTTTGGTGGCAAATTTACCGGCAAACACCCCAATGCTCCCCACCAGACTCTGTGGGTGGGCAATAATACTGTCCGCTGCCATGCTGATGTAATAGCCACCGCTGGCGGCCATGTCCGAAACCGATACGATAACCGGCTTTTTCTGCCGGGCGCGTACTACCTCTTTCCAGATAATATCGGCTGCTGTTGCCGAACCACCGGGGCTGTCCATGCGCAGAATAATAGCCTTAATCGCCCTATTATCCGCGACATCCTTAATGGCTTTGACCATTCCATCGGAGGTAATCACCCCATCCTGCCCAAATGCCCCGGCACTTCCAACAACGATGGTGCCAATGCCATAAATTACCGCAATTTTGGAACGGGCTTTTCCCGTATTCTGCAGGGCAACTTTTTTGTAATAATCATAAGAAACAATGCGACGGACGCTTAAATCCGATTTGATTTTTTCCTTTACGTCCAGGTAATACATCAAGCTGTCCGCCAAACCGGATTGCACAACACCATCCGGGGTTAGCAACCCCTTGTCTATAATTGATTTAATGAATTGCGGTGTACGGCCCCGGGCCGCCGCCAGGGTATCCACAAACAGGCGGAAGTAATCATCCAGTAAGGCTTGCGTTTCTTCCGCGGCAGGTTCCGACGGACCGGAGCGGGTAAACATTTCCGGTGCGCTTTTGTACTCCCCGTGGGCGACAAAGTCTGCCTGAATTCCTAATTTTTCCAGCGTACCCTTCAAATACAGCGGAGAACTGGTCAGACCGTTTACCAGAAACATACCTTCCGGAGGAAAGTAAATGGAATCCGCCACGGTCATTAAGTAATATTCACCATTCCCAACGGCTTCACTGTAAGCGTAAATGTTTTTTTGGGCCTGTTTAAATCGCAACAACGCGGTGCGGACTTCATTAATTTTGGCCCAGCCGGTTTCCATGGGCCATACCCGTAACAGTATTCCTTTAATATTGGGGTCCAGGGTCGCTTTTCGAATAGTGGCCAGCAATTGGTTCAAACCCTGTCCGGATGTACCCAGTGCTTCCGCCAGGGGGTCTTCCACAAATCGTTCTTCCAGCTTACCGGAAAGGGTAAGCTCCAGTACTGCCGGTCGGGATAACGGTGCAGGCCCCTGCTGAATGCCTTTAAACAACAGGAACTGCAGACCACCAATAATAATGATTGTAATGAAAATAATCAGGACAATCTTACGCCATTCGCCTCTGTACATCGACCCTCCTCATTTAAAAGGAAAAGATAACCCCCGCGATGGTTGCGGTCATCATGTTGGCCATGGTGCCGGCCAGGACGGCCCGCAATCCCAGTTGTGCCAGCTCCGACATGCGATTGGGAGCCAGCGGTCCAATGCCCCCAATTTGAATGGCAATGGAACTGAAATTTGCAAAACCACACAGCGCGTAGGTTGCCATTAATACTGTTTTATCACTTAAGATACCACTTTTTATGAATTCCGCCAAATTTAAATAGGCAACAAATTCATTAATAACAATCTTTGTTCCCAGCAGAGACCCGAATTTTAACAAATCAGACGCCGGTACCCCAATTAACCAGGCGGGGATTGCCAGAAGCCAGCCGAAAATTTTGTCTAGGGATAACTCCAACCCAAAAAGATTGCCACCCCAGCCCAGGAAGTAATTGATCATCGCAATCAGGGCAATAAAGGCAATCAGCATTCCGCCCACGTTTGCGGCCAGTTTTAAGCCATCGGCAGCCCCCCGGGCGGCCGCATCGATGGCATTTTGCCCTGTCTTCTCAACCTTAATGCGCACCGTGCCGGCAGTTTCAGGTGTTCCGGTTTCCGGGATGAGAATTTTTGCCAAAACCAGTGCTGCCGGTGCCGCCATAACACTGGCACCCAGCAGGTGTTCTGCAAACTGTTGCCGGGCCACATCCAGTGCCAGCCCCCGCGCCTGGGCAAAGGAATTGCCCAGCATTTGAATGTAAGCGGCCATCACCCCGCCGGCGATGGTTGCCATACCGCCGGTCATCACAGCGAGCAGTTCAGAATGGGTCATGCCTTTTAAAAAGGGGCGGATCATCAGCGGCGCCTCCGTTTGCCCCACAAAAATATTGGCCGAAACCGAAAGCGATTCTGCTCCGCTGGTTCCCATCAGTCGTGCCATCAACCAGGCCATGCCCTGAACGACCCGTTGCATTACGCCAAAATAATACAAAATGGACATCAGGGAGCTAAAAAAGATGATGGTCGGCAGTACCTGAAAGGCAAAGAAGGATCCCAGGCTGCCCTCCTGTCCGGGACTTAAGGCCAGGCTCCCGAATAAAAATTTGGCCCCTTCCGTGGTAAAGTTGAGCACCAGCACAAAAAAGGAACTGACCCAGGCAAAAAAGTCCTTGGGCCAGGCCAGCGGGGCAAAAAAGGCCCGCATATCATCGCCCTTTAACACAAAAACAGCCAGGATAATTTGCAATGAGATACCGGTCAGTACCAGTTTCCAGTTTACCCGGCGGCGGTTTTCCGATAACACATAGGCAATACCAATGATGAACGCCAACCCCAGAACGCCACGCAACAACGCCACTAAAAACTCCATTTCCAAGGCTCCTCCGTTGTCTGCTTCCTTATTATTCAGTAAGGGCTAATTATAAGAAGACAGGGGGAATTATGAAATAAAGAGAAAATTTTATTGAGGGTTCTTAATGAAAAAAGCGGGCAATCGCTTGACTGCCCGCTTACGGTTGCGCTCCCAGGGGGACTCGAACCCCCGTTGCCGGCGTGAAAGGCCGGAGTCCTAGGCCGCTAGACGATGGGAGCGTTTCGCGTATTTTAGAGCCCCAAATATAATGCTGAATTTCCGCGGGGCAAAAATAAAAAAAATTTTTTGGGTGAGTGAGGGGACTTGAACCCCCGACCCCCAGGGCCACAACCTGGTGCTCTAACCAACTGAGCTACACTCACCATGCGGCGCAAATTTACAAAGAACAAGTTGCGTTAGCAACGATTTCCCAACTTATTTTCCGGGCGGTTGGGAGCGCTCCCTGGAGGATTCGAACCCCCGACCAACGGCTTAGAAGGCCGCTGCTCTATCCGCTGAGCTAAGGGAGCGAATAAACTCCACAGTACCCCGTTTCTGTAGCAATCATTGTCGGGGCGACTGGATTTGAACCAGCGACCCCCTGCTCCCAAGGCAGGTGCGCTAACCAGGCTGCGCTACGCCCCGAATCAACGTACTGTTTTCAAAGACCCCTTATTTCTCTGGCTAAATCCGGCTGTATTTTGAATACCCACTTCCGGAAA
>WGBF01000398.1 GCA_015494485.1 bacterium
CTGCGTATTATTACATCGGAAAATCCTATGTGTTGGAAGACCGCCTGGAGGATGCCATAAAGGTGTGGACTGATTTGTGTTTTAACATCCCCTCCCGGGCCTACATTGTCTTCCCGGAACTGGAAAAAGCCTGCTTTGATACCGGTGCCTTTACAGAGGTCGAATCCATTTACGGAAAGATGCTGGAAAAGGATCCAACCAACGTCTCGGCCGCGCTGGCCCTGGCGGAAATTTATTTGAAAAAAAGCGAGTACGATGCCGCACTGGACATTTTAAAACGGCTGGAAGAAGAAGTGGGGGAAAATCCCCAACTGGAAGCATTTGCCACGCGGGTGCTGTACAACCGGGGGCAGTATAAAGCAGCCGCCCAAAAAGCAGTGCACTTTCTGGAAAAACAGTTCCATTGGAACCAAAAGCAGTACACCTGCAAACAATGTGGATATAAATCATCGGAGCCGTTATGGCTGTGTCCTCAATGTCGAAGTCTCGATTCCTTTATTCCCTGATTGGCGTTTTCCTGCTTTTAACCAGCGTGTTTGGCCAACCGCAACGGTGGGCGGCCCTTTATCAGGAGCAACAGATGGCGGAACTGTTCAAGGCCTACCGGGATGGGGCTATCCACCAGCCGGACTGGCAATTGTTTGTGCGGGCGCTTCAGGTAAGCAATGGAGATTCCGCCGTGCGACTGATGGCACAGGTTTATGCCAAAACCTCCGATGAGCGGCTGAAGGCCTTTGTTCAGGAACGCATTTACCAATTTTATTACGCCGGGGGATATTACAAAACTGCGGACAAAATCCGGGAAAATGGCGACTACATCCTGGAGCTGTTTCCATTGTATAACCTGGGCGAAAAAAAATATGGAATTCAAATTGGAGCTTTTCGTTCGCGGGAAAATGCATTAAAATTGAAGCAGACCTGGCAAAATAAGCTCTATGACATTCAAATCGTTCAGATTACACGCAATGGGGTTCGATTATATGCGGTAATTGTGGGGAAATTTGCAACGCGGGAGGAAGCGTTGCGTTACCGCGATGAATTAAATAAAACATGGCAATTACGGGGGTATATTTTTCAATATTAAACCAGAGAGGCTGTTATGGATGTTTCTGTTTTAAAAACCATTCCGTTGTTTTCCGAGCTCAGTGATAAGGATCTGGAAAAGATTATCCAGCTGGCATCCAAGCAACGTTACCACAAGGATAATTTGATTTTAATAGAGGAAGAAGTGGGTTCCACCATGTTTGTGATTCTTTCCGGGCGGGTAAAAATATCGCGCATTAGCGATGACGGTCGGGAAGTAATTCTTTCCATTTTAAGCGATGGGGATTTTTTTGGCGAAATGTCCCTGCTGGACGGCCAGACCCGTTCTGCCAATGTAACCGCCATTGAAGATTCCGAACTGATGGTCATCCGCCGGGAAGATTTTCTGCAAATGTTGCGGGATTTCCCCCAGGTGGCAATAAACCTGCTCAAGGAACTGGCACAGCGCATCCGTAAAAGCGATGAACACATTAAATCCCTTTCCCTGCAGGATGCCACCGGTCGGGTAGCCAGTACCCTGCTGCGGATTGCCGAAGATTCCGGGGTGTTCCGCAAAGGACAGGTGGAAATCAGCGAATTGCCGCTTCAGCAGGACCTGGCCAATATGGCCGGCACCAGTCGGGAAACCATTTCCCGTGTCATCAAATCCCTGATGTTGCAGGGCTACCTGAAAAAAGAAAAAGGAAAAATAATAATACTGGATTACGAAAAATTTAAGTCGATTTTCTCCAGATAGGAGAAAGGGGAACTGTGTTTTGCAGGATACAATTTATTGTGTTGGACCCAATAAGAGCCGTGCAGATGGGGTACTTTCCACCCTTCGGCAGAAGGGGTATGCCTGCAAGTTTGTTTCCTTTGACCAGCTGGAACGGACCCGGAAACCACGGACACCCCGCCTCTGGATTGTAGATGCGGTCCAGTCGCCGGAGGAAGGCGTTCGCTGGGTCCGACGTCTGAAAAAATCCACACCTTCTATTCCTGTTTTAACCCTGGTGCCAGTAACTCCATACCGATTACGTTATCGGGTGGTGGACAATGGTAGCGATGATGTGTTGACCGTCCCTTTTCTGGATATTGACCTGGAGCTTCGGGTTCGTAATTTGCTCCGGCAACAACCGGTGCCGGCAGAGGAAAGCGGGGAGGCAACATCCGGTGTTGAACCGGCGGTGGAAGCACTGAATCCTCTGATGGAGTTGTTATTCGATGACCCCATCAACTTTAATGAGAAAACCGCATTTCCTTTTGTGCTACGGCTCTTTCGCCGTTTGATGAATGGGCAGCACATCTTTTACTTCCGCTATTCCGACGGCACATTAAAGCTGAGCCACAGCATTCCGGATAACAAAGCCCAGCAGCAGTTTGAAATTGACGTGGAAAAGATACCCGGTTTCTTAAAAGCGGTTCGTTTTAAACAAGCCGAAGCATTAAACCGGATTAGCCCGGATAACCCCATTTCGGTTTACTTCCGTTCTACGTTGAACTTGAATATCCGCTCCTTTATGCTCTTCCCGGTGGTGTTTGAGGGAGAGGTGCATGGGGTTGTTCAAATAATCCGTTATACGGATGCACCGTTCACCCGGGAAGATTATGCCATTGGGCAGTTGCTTACCCGAATTCTGGTGGGGGTGTTGCGCATCGGGAAAGTTCGCGAAAATCTGCAGGAAAATCTGGACAACCGGGTCTGGAAGTTTTATTACCAGTTCCTGGACCGGATTATCAATCAGCTTAGCTTTGGGATTCTGGTCATCAGCGAAGAGCTGCGAATCCTGTATTTAAACCGGGTAGCGCTGGAGCTATTAAATTTACCCGATGCGGAAGACATTACCTACAAACGCCTGACGGATATTCTGGATCGGAAAAATGTGGAAACCATTTTGAAAAGCCGGAATTTAACGCGGGAAACCTATGAACGCCCGGAACTGGTACTGACCGGGCAAAACGGGGAAAAAGTCCTGGTGGGATTTACCGTTCAGGAATACCGGGATGAAAACCAGGACACGGCGGGTTACATTATTTCCTTAAAAGACATTACTTACAGTAAAGAAGTGCAGGAAGAAATGCGGCGCATGGAGCGGTTGGCCTCCCTGGGGGTAATGGCGTCGGGAATTGCCCACGAAATTCGGAATCCCCTGGCTGGCATTAAAGCCATTGCCCAGACGTTTGAAGAAGAACTTCCGGAAGGGGATACCAAGCAGGAGTATGTCCGGCGGATTATTCGTCAGGTGAATCGCCTGGATGAAATGCTAAAGGCGCTCTTCTCCTATGCTAAACCGCAAAAACCCAATCGCACGTTTTGCAGCGTGGAAGAAATTTTGCGGGAAGTCACCCAGTTGCTGCGGCAAAAATTTAAAGAACATAATGTTCAGCTGACGGAATCCATCCATCCGGATCTACCGCGGATTTTTGTGGATAGCAGTCAAATCCAGCAGGTGCTGATGAATTTGATTTTAAACAGCCTGGAAGCCATTGAAGACAACGGGGAGATAAAAATCAATATTCAACCCGTGCATAAGGAAAAATCCCGGTTTTCCCGGAAGCCTTTTTTTGAACGAATTACCCAGAATCCCTACGTGCAAATTCACATTCAGGATAACGGATGCGGCATCCCGCCGGAGCATCTGAAACAAATTTTTAATCCCTTTTTTACCACCAAAAATTTTGGTACCGGTCTGGGGCTGTCAATCGTTTATCAGATTGTCAAGGAAAATGACGGCGTGATTTATTTCGAAAGTGAAACCGGAAAAGGTACCGATTGTTACCTGTTTCTGCCGGCATACAGTCCGGACGACCAGGAATATGAACGGAGCGTAATGTACAATGATCAAGTTCGGTCTTACGAGTGATTTCATTTTAAAACCGCTGACCTTTTACCTGGAAACCCGGCAATTAAAACACCCCTTTGAGCTGGACGTGCATACCCCGGAGGAAAACGTACAGAAATTGCTACGGGGTGAACTGGATCTGGCCGTGATTTCGCCCCTGGAGTATGCCTTGCATTCCTCCGAATTAAAAATCTTTTCCCCGTTGGGAGTGGTTAGCAATCGGGAAAGCCGGGTGGCATTGCTGTTTTTTCAGGAAAATCTTCCCTCATTCCACACCGTTATGTTTCCATTGCCGAAGGATATTTATTACCATCTAACACGAATTGCCTTAATGGAATTTTACGAAATGGAAATAGAATGGAAGGGTGTTCCTCAGATGCCCCCGGAGGTCCAAACAGCTCTGGAATCCTGCGATGCAGCCCTGTATACCCGCAACACTGCGCTGGATGCGTATGTGCAAAACGATACCCGATTGGATATGGTAGAAGAATGGTGCGATAAAAGCGCTGTACCGTTTGTCCATTTGATGATTGTGAGCCGTCAGGATGCCAAAGTAACCCCGGCACTGGAGTGGATTGAAAAATCCTTTGAACTGGGGCGGCGCAATATTCTGGCCATTGCCGAACACTTTGCCCGGGACCGGGAAAATCCCGCCAGTTATTATTTTGAAATATTGCAGGAACACTATCATTACGAATTGCAGCCCGAGGAGCATAATGGATTAAAGGAATTGTTCAATTACCTGTATTATTATGGCGTAACGGATTTTTTGCCGGAACTTCACTGGATGTGAAACAGCGCAAAGCAAAACAGGTAATGTGTATTAAATTCAACCATTCCGAAAGGCATCTGTGACCTCTTGATGTTGATCTGGATTTCTGGTTCACAAATGTAAAAATTTTATCGGAACCGTTTGCCCCGGGTGAAGAGATACCCTACATTGGTATTCTAACAGGATCAGGATAATGAAAGAATATCGCGAACAAGACGAGTTCAAATTACCCCAGGAGTATGCGGATGAGCTTTCCCTTTTGGCCGGGGAAGATACCGAAGATTACGTTCTTCTGAATTTAAAAAAGGTACTTCAGCACCGGCAGAAGTTTGATATACCGGTAATTGGTATTGCGGGCGCTGAGGGGAAGTCCACCACCAAGCGGATGCTGGCCACCATTCTGGAACCCCTGGGGCCGGTGTTGGAAACCCCTATTCATTGTGCCACCACGACCGGTGTTACCACCACATTATTAAAATTGAATAAATCCTATCGGTTTGCTATTCTGGAACTGGGAATTGTGAATCCGGTCCAATTTGAATTGGCCGTTCAGGTAGCTCAACCCAATATTGCCATTGTTACCAACATCGGGGAAGCGCACCTGGCAACAGAAGGTGACCGCTATTTACTGGCCGATGCCAAAGTGGAGCTAATCCGTAACCTGCCGCCAGAAGGATTTGCCATTTTAAACATGGACGACGACCTGGTGAGTGCAATGGAAAAATTTTCTCCCACACCCCGGGTTATTAAATTCGGTCTAAATGCCAATGCTCATTTTTTTGCAAGCGATTTACGGTATCTGGGACCAGATGGGATTGAATTTAAAGTAAATAATTTTTATCCCATCCATTTGCATGTGTACAATTCGGCGTTTATTTACAACGCGCTGGCGGCCATCGCTGCCGCCCGGATTTTTGGTGTGGAGTTTGATCAAATTCGACGCCAATTGGAAACGTTTCGGGTACCGGCCCATCGGGGCAATTTAATTTCTATGAATGATATCCATATTCTGGACTACACATACGATGCCCGAATCAACTCCGTTAATCGGGCCGCGGAGTCGTTAGTCCAGTTTAAACCTTACGCAGAGCGATTGGTCATGGTCATCGGCGGTGTTAGTGATCCCGGACCCCGCATTTCGGAAAGCCATCTCAAGATCGGTTTCTATCTGGCAGCATTGCCCATTGATGTGATTATTACCGTTGGTGAACAAGGCGCGGATATTTTGAGGGGAATTCGGCAAATTAACCACTCCCATAAAATTTTAAAACATTGTGAACGCCCGGAAGATATCCCCGCTGTGTTAAAACCCTACCTTACGCCGGGAACCGCAGCATTAATTACCGGTAGCAAAGCACTTCAACTGGAAACAGTTGTTGACAGTTTGCCCCAGTGGCTAAACACGTCTACGGTGGTATGAGCCCCGGGGTAACCCCCTATGTGGGAAAAATTCCTACTTCCCCTGCTTAAAATGTTGCAAAATGACCACATTCACTACCCATCAATTGAAGAATACGGCCTGAAAACCAACGATATTTCTTAAATATCTACGTGAGCAGTTTTTCTGTAGTAGATTGGCATAATTATTGAATATAAAATAAACAACGGTCCCCAAGTTTAGGGGAAGGTAAGCACTTCCACGCTACCCCTGCCTGATGATCAGGAGCGAGGCTGCCCCACCTTGCTCCTGGTCTTTTTTATTTTCCTCTTGAGTTGAATATCCCCGGGAGTTCTCTTATTTTCCTAATTGGACAACACGTAACTGCAGGTGTGCATGGTTCATTTTAAAGTATATTTGGATACGCCCCATTCCCGATCGATTAATAAAGCCGTGGAAACCCTCCGGGACGGACGCCTGGTGATTTATCCCACGGATACGGTATATGGCATTGGCGGCAGCCTTTTCCAGAAACATGCCATTGAAAAGATTTACCGTATAAAAGGAAAGACCAAATACGAACCGCTGAGTATTATTTGCGAATCGATCCAACAAGCTTCCCGATTCGCAAAAATTTCCAATTTTGCATTCCGCATCATGAAGCGGTGTTTGCCCGGTCCCTACACCTTTATCCTGGATGCAACGCGGGAGATCCCTAAACTCATGCTCAGTCGGCGCAAAGAAGTGGGGATCCGAATTCCAGATAGCGCTGTGGTGCAGGCAATTGTTCACAATCTGGGGCATCCGCTGGTGAATTCCTCCATCACCCTTCAGGAAGATGAATTGCTCAATGACCCCGAAGAAATCGCACGGCGATTTGAACATGTTGTCGATGTGTTTCTGGATGCAGGGCCGTTACCGGACCCACGGGATTCCACGGTGGTTCGGATTACCGGTCAGGAAATTGATGTATTGCGGGAAGGGAAGGGGGATTTGGACTGTTTGTTTTATTAAGACAAATCAGGAGGTAAGGTGATGAAAAAAGCAGTGTATACCAAATCGGCTCCTGAACCGGTGGGGCCATATAACCAGGCGATTGTCTGGAATAATCTGGTTTTTACCGCGGGGCAAATTGCAATTGATCCTGCCAGTGGCAACATTGTTGAGGGCGGTGTGCAGGAACAAACCCGCCAGGTGCTGAAGAATCTGGAAGCGGTATTAAAAGCGGCCGGTTCCGGGCTGGAATATGTGATTAAAACCACGGTATTTTTGAAAAATATGGATGATTTTTCGGCAATGAATGACGTATATGCCACATTTTTCACGGATACTCCACCGGCGCGTTCCGCTGTGGAAGTGGCCCGGTTACCTAAAGATGTATTGGTAGAAATTGAATGTGTAGCCATAATTCCCTGATGGATTCGCGGTGGGCGAGATACGCGGGCTGGTTGCTTTTGGGGATGCTTATCTCCTGGACGGGAATTGGAGCGGCGCCCGTGCCAGCCGATACCGCTGCTCTGGATACGGCCCGGCTGCTTTCGGACCAACCGGTGAAGAGTCCCATGGGTGCGGTATTGCGTTCCGCGCTTTTGCCGGGGTGGGGACAGGTATACAATGAACAATACACCAAAGCTGGCATTGCATTTGGGCTCAACGCGTATTTTATTTACAAAATAATGGATTTTCATCAACAATGGCGGCAAACGCATGACCAGGGATTTCGGGACCGGCGAAATCTGTATACCTGGTACTTTGGTGCGGCGTATGCGCTCACCTTACTGGACGCCTATGTGGACGCGTATTTGTATGGTTTTGACAGGGCAATGGAAATTGGTGTATTACCATCCGTGCAACCAGAAAACAGGTTTTTGATGTGGACCGTAAAATTGCGATTTTAATGCTTGGTATCTTTTTATTCGGGCTTGTGGGAAAGCCCCGCCTGGCTTTGGGAGGGGAGGGGAAGGCCCCTCAGGTCGGCGATTCGTTTTTGGGTGTGGATAAACGGCAGCATTTTGTTGGATCATTAATTCAAACCGTTTTCTGGGGCAAGCTGGCCGAACAACGTTTCAATGTCCAGGCTCCGAAGAC
>WGBF01000399.1 GCA_015494485.1 bacterium
CGGGCGGTGCTCCCGACAATAAAAACACCGCAAATCCCAGGATGTGGATCAGGGAGGTCACGACCATTCCCGGACCGGCTTCTTTCAGAGTCGTGTGCAAATCGGATGTCTTCTTAAACCAGTACAAAAAGTGAATGGTATCATCCACAATGATACCAAGGGAGAGGCAACCGATCGGTAACGTTACCATATCCAGGGGCAGGTGGAGCAAACCCATCATTCCCAATATCGCAATGACGGGCAAAAGATTGGGGAAGATGGCCGCAAGAAACAACTTAAGTCGACGCAGGAATATAAACATAATCAGAAAAACCAACAGGAATGCCAGCAGCAGTGTTTGGGCAAACGATTTCGCCAGATGATGGGCCACAGACACGTACAGCGCCACAAATCCGGTAGGTGGCGATACGCTTTCCGGAGAAAGCGATTTTTCCCGCGCGAGCTGATCAATTTGATTTACCAGTACCAGCCCTTCTGTGGTGGACATTACCGGGACAAAAAAGGTCACGCGCCCTGACCGGCCATCCCTGGAAATGTAGCCCAATTTTTGGGGATTCAGCCAAACGGGAATAGCCAGGTAACTCATCACCGCTCCGACTTTATCCAGTTGATACACCGCCTTAATCCATTCATTGAGTTTGCCAGGATTGACCCGGCGCAAATCCACGCGATATTCAATGGGCACATAGGGAGAAACATTTTCTTCCGTAAAATGATAATCCTGGATGGCCCGATTCCGTTCAGGCAGCAACGAATTGGGATTAATTTCAGATCGGACACGCAACGCAAAGGGAAGGAAAATAACGATTAATGCAATGCCCAGTAAAACCATCACCGGCGACCAGAATTTTTCGAACCGGAAAATGGTCATATGTAATGGCAGATGGGAGGGGGTAGCAGATGTGTCCGGCCAATACAAGATTATTGCCCAGAAGAACCCACCAAGCAGGCTAATAATTGCAAGAAATCCGAAATGGCGCAGTACGGGGGCGGATTCAAAAAGAAAGGTGGAAAATCCGGCGCAGGTGGTTAAAACCGCCGTAACCGTAGGCCAAAAGACAATTTTGAAATTCCCCCGGTGATTTAAGATGTGAACCGAAATGGAACTGCTGTAAAACAAAATTAAAATGACCAGGATGGACATAATCATGTTGAATTTAATGTGGAATAAATAAGCAAACAGAAATACGAAGACCACACCTCCCAGAGAAATGGAAATGGTTTTCAGCACCGTTTGAATATTTCGGGTTATGGCAAATAATAGAACAAACAAAGCCGTCAATCCAATTATCAGGAATCGCCGGGTTGACCGACGGGTTTCTTCATTCATGGCTTTATGAATGACACCGGTTCCCGCCAGATGGTAAGTCAAACCGGAAGCATCGAGAATGTCGGTAATTTGTTGAATGAGCTGAGGGCGGTTTGGATTTATTAATGAGGGTGGTAAATAGGAAACGAAGAATGCTTTGATATGCTTGCCGGGTTTGGTTTTCAAACGCAAAAACGGCGGTGGCCACCGCAATACAGTCCGGACGTGGGGTAAACGGCTGATGCGTGCCATTACGCTATCAATGGTCGCTGGAGCAACAACCGGCGTTGAATGTGCTGAATCGACGATGGAAATAATAAGAAGAGCGTCGCTATGGAATGCGTTCAGAAAATCCTCATAATCTTTAACGATGGGTTCATCCGCAGGCACCCAATTCTGGAGCGAATCATCAACCGTAATTTTGGGGGCAACAAAAACCGCTGCCAACAGAACAACAAATAAGAAAAGCAACCGAAGGTTCTTAATTTTTAAAACCATTTTATTGTATAAATTCTAAATCCATTTGCAATATAAGAACTGAATAACACAAGTGTAACCGGCATTCAATTTTGCAGTTTCCGGGCGATTCATTCTTACCCCGTTAGCGGAAGCGCACCGATTATTCTATTGGAGGAACGCAGGGGTTGGGCAATAATATTAATTCAACCGCATTATATTCACCATTCCTATTCCCGTTTGATTATAAAAATCGATCTCAGGATTGTTCCGGTGAACTGGTATTTCCGTGGGAGCAGGAAATGCCAGTAAGCGGTTGCAGGGAAAAGGATGGTCATTTATTGGAAAAGGAGATGAAGGATTTTTCACAAATAAAAAGGGAGATTTCTACGATATTAAAAGCACCATTAACAAAAAGTTAGCTTCTTTAAAACATTAAATGGATAGGCGCTATTTCAATTTCATCTGATAAATGAACCAGGAACCAACAGAAAACCGAAAAACACTCATTTCAACAACAAAAAAACGATCGTTATACCATTTTACGAATAGAAAGAGGCAATTATTCCAAATCTTTTTTAATTTTCAACTATGGTGATATTTACAATGTTATAAACTTAAAGCCAATCTTTTGCTTGACATCCCAAAGCCCTCCTATTACTTTACATTTGTAAATTATACTTTCTTATGTTCTTATTTCTTAATTCTTAGTTCTTATTTCTTAGCTCTTAACCCATAACCCTTAACCCTGGAGGTATTTTATGAAAACAAATTTTTACCGACCCGGTTTTTGGGTCTTCGTGTTATTTTTTTCAATCCACGCCCTTGTGTATTCACAAGGCGATAAATTTATTCATATTGCCGACAGTACCAATATTAACGGGAACTATACCCTGATAGACAATCCCAATTTGAACGGAAATCCGGATGCCATTTTTCTGGTGACTGCCAACTGGAATCCCGGAGGAACCGGCGGTGTTTACAACACCTCTGCTATTGGCGTCTGGTATCATACGAGCCAGGCGAAATGGGGCATTTTTAATCAAGACCTCTCCCCCATGCCTGAAGGCGCAGCGTTTAATGTGTTTATTCCTTCCGGCGGCGACTACTTTGTCCATAAGGCAGATTCTACTCTTGATTATTTTGGTACATACTTAGATTATCCCGCTTTTTACGATTCAACTCTCGTTTTCTTTGTTACCCAGAACTGGAACCCGGGGGGAACCGGCGGTGTTTATAACAATTCTCCCGTATGTGCCTTTTATGACCGGGCTAATTATGTTTGGTATATTTATAATGAAAAAGAAACTCTAATGAAAAGAGGAGCTGCGTTTAATGTATTCATTCCTTCCGGCACTGACTATTTCATCCATAAAGCGAATTCCTCCAATATTGAATATAATTATACCTATTTAGACGACCCCAATCTCAATGGGAATCCGGATGCCATTTTCTTTGTAACCGCCAACTGCAAACCGGTTGGTGCCACAGATGCTGTTTTAGATACCTCTGCAATTGGGGTCTGGTATGACACACGTCAGGCAAAATGGGCAATATTTAATCAGGATCGCTCGCCCATGCCCGATGGCGCCGCATTTAATGTATTTCTGGCAACGGAATCCGTCACCTCAATTCAGGATAATGAAGAACCAATCCCGGATAAATTTACACTTTTTCAGAATTATCCCAATCCCTTCAATCCGGTAACAACCATTAAATATGCACTTCCTCAGAAAGCGATGGTTACACTTACGGTTTACAATATATCGGGTAATAAAGTTGCTACGCTGGTAAACACCACACAACCGGCCGGTGTGTACGAATACACCTTTGACGGCAGCAATTTAAGCAGTGGGATATATTTTGTGA
>WGBF01000400.1 GCA_015494485.1 bacterium
GAAGAAAAGCACGGTAGACAACCTGGACATCGAACAGGTTCAGAAAAAGCTGGATTCCGACCACTACGGGCTGGAAAAGGTCAAGAAACGGATTCTGGAATACCTGGCCGTGCGTAAGCTGAAACAGGACATGCGCGGTCCCATTCTGTGCTTCGTGGGTCCGCCGGGTGTTGGGAAAACCAGCCTGGGGCGTTCCATTGCGGAAGCGCTGGGACGCAAATTCGTGCGCATTTCCCTGGGTGGCGTACGGGATGAAGCCGAAATCCGCGGTCACCGGCGTACCTACATTGGGGCACTGCCCGGACGCATTATCCAGGGCATTAAGCGGGCCGGTTCCAACAACCCGGTCTTTATGCTGGATGAAATCGACAAAATCGGGCAGGATTTCCGGGGCGATCCGTCTGCGGCGCTACTGGAAGTGCTGGACCCTGAACAAAACAACCAGTTCAGTGACCACTATCTGGAAGTGCCGTTCGACCTGTCCAAAGTGATGTTTATTGCCACGGCCAACATGCAGGATACCATTATTCCGGCGCTGCGGGACCGAATGGAAATCATTGAAATACCCAGCTACATCGAAGAAGAAAAAGTGGAAATTGCCAAACAATTTCTGGTACCCAAGCAAATCAAAGAACATGGGTTAAGCGACGAATACATCGAATTTACGGAAGAGGCGCTGCACCGTATCGTCCGTGCGTACACCCGCGAAGCCGGGGTTCGCGATCTGGAGCGGCAAATTGCAGCTATCTGCCGCGGTGTAGCCAAGGAAGTGGCCTCCGGTAAAAAGGAAAAAACGGTGGTAACGGCAGACATTGTGCCCAAATTCCTGGGTCCGGAAAAATACTTCAGTGAAGTGGCGGAACGGATTGATGAACCGGGAGTGGCAACGGGTCTGGCCTGGACCCCCATGGGTGGCGACATCCTGTTTGTGGAAGCCACCAAAATGGAAGGCAAAGGCAACCTGATTCTCACCGGTCAACTGGGTGACGTGATGAAAGAATCCGCCCAGGCCGCGCTAAGTTATATCCGGGCCCATGCTCATGAACTGGAAGTGGATCCCAAATTTTACGAAAAATACGATATTCACATTCACGTACCGGCCGGTGCTATTCCCAAGGATGGCCCGTCAGCAGGCGTTACCATTTTTATAGCCTTACTCTCCCTGCTAACGGGGCGGTTGGTACGTAACGATGTGGCCATGACAGGGGAAATTACCCTGCGGGGTAAAGTGCTGCCCGTTGGCGGAATCAAAGAAAAGGTTCTGGCAGCGCACCGCAGCGGTATTAAAAAGGTATTGTTACCGGAACGCAACGAAGCGGATCTGGAAGAAATTCCGGAAACGGTTAAAAAAGAAATGAAATTTATCTTTGTGAAGAAAATGTCCGAAGTTATTAAACACGCGTTGAGCAATCGTCGCGGCAACGGCAGCAGCCGAAAGAACGATCCTGAAAAGGAAGGCAGGTGATGCATATGGATCCGAAAAAGGATTACTACAAAATTCTGGGAGTGAGCGAAACCGCTTCGGAAGAAGAAATTAAAAAGGCCTATCGGGAACTGGCCAAAAAGTACCACCCCGACCGGGTGGGCGGTGATAAAGCCGCGGAAGAAAAATTTAAAGACATCAGTGAAGCATACAGCGTCCTGAGCGACCCGAAGAAACGCAAAGAATACGACATGTTGCGGAAAAACCCCTTTGCCGGTCAGGGTGGATTCGATTTTAGCGGTGCAGGTCCCGGTGGGTATCGGGTTCATTTTGAAGGCGGTGATTTTAATAACATTGGCGATATTTTTGAAAACCTGTTTGGTTTCCGCCAGCGCGCCAGTGGCGCCGGTGGGGCGGAAACTATTTTCGGCGATGAATTTGACCTTGGGGATGTATTTACCCGCACCGGGAGTCGGCGGAAGCGCAGCCGTCCGGCGCGGGGACAGGATGTGGAAGTCGTCATTACCATTCCCTTTGACATGGCAGCAACCGGTGGGGAAACCGTAATTACCGATGCTCAGGGCAATCGGGTAAAAATTAAAATTCCAGCCGGAATCGAAGAAGGAAAACGGCTCCGCATTCGCGGCCGGGGAGCCCCTGCTCCCGGAGGTGGCGAAGCGGGCGATTTGTACGTCAAAATTCACGTTGCACCCCATCCGGTATTTGAGCGCAAAGGAAATGACATTTATTCCAACTTGCAGATAAACGTGGCGGAAGCCATTCTGGGTACGGAAAAAGAAATCCGGACGGTACACGGTAAAAAAGTGAAGCTGAAAATTCCCCCCGGTACAGATGGCGGTAAAATTTTCCGAATTCCGGGGATGGGAATAAAAAATGGCAAAGCCAAAGGCGACCATTACGTCCGGGTACTGATTACGGTACCCAAAAATCTGAGCAAAGAGCAATTAAATGAATTTAAAGCGTGGGCCAAGAAAGTGGGTCTCATTCAGTAACAAGGCGGGTATTTCCCCGCCTTGTTTTTTATATGTGTGTTATTTAATCTCCGCTTGCTTTAATACCGCTGAGGATTCCACGTTACCGTTGGTGCCATACGCGGTACTTTCCAGAGGTAAAAATACTTTGGGATGAATCACAAACCGGCTCTTTAACACATCGCTTCCACCTTCCTGCTGATAAAACTCCACCACGTATCCCTCTAATCCGGCAACCTTCTTTCTACCGGTTACTTTGGCATACCCGGCACCGAAAAAGCTCATTTTCTCCCCCACTTTTAAATCCAGCTGGGAAAAGAACACCACAAAACCGGGATTCAGAAAAACCATTGCCGAAATGCCGTAAATATTCCACAATCCAAACAAACTCTGCACGCCCAGCTGGTCTTCCGGCAAATCCGCCTCTGTTTCAACTTTTAAGCGTACCATCCCCTCCCCTTCCCGCCGGACATCAATCCCGTATTGAACCGGAGCATTATTCCGGGTTTTCACGTCGTAAATTAATTTCAGGGATTGAACATCCGGGTGCAGTTTAAACGGCTGCCACCGTTCCTGAGCCAGCGTAGAAACAACTATCCCCACACAAAATGCAATAATCCAGAATGGACGTAAAACGTTCATCATAACCTCCCTTACGTTTGGTTGATTATTTAAAAAGATACAATTCAACCATTAAAAAGAAAAGGACATCAAGGTTTGGGCGTATTTTTTGCCTTACGCTTTAACCATTCCGTTGTGACCGAACGCGGGCGAATAATGGGCATGTTCAGGGCCCGGTAATTAATCAACTGCGCCGAAAGCCCCAGTAAAATGGACAGAGCAAACATCACGGGATAAAATTCGAATTCCCGCATTCCAAAATGGTGCAGCATAACACCGGAGATTAAGTCAATGTTAGGATACGGGTCTTTGATTTTGCCGATGCGTTTTAGAATAGGCGGTACCACATTGGCCAGCCGCTCGATGACCAGGAACAGGTCATCCTGAATGCCGATTTCCTTTCCGTATTCATATAAAATGAGGAAGCGGGGATCATGGGAACGCAACACCGCATGCCCAAATCCCGGCAGGATTTTCCCCTGAGCCAGGTAATCCTCCACGAAGGCGCTCAAATCTGCTTCTGGCGGCAGGCCACCAAACCGTTCCAGCAACTGCTGCGCCAGTTCCACGGCACTCTGATTGGCCATCCCGTGAATTGGCCCTGCTAACCCGTTAATACCTGCGGAATAGCTGTAGTACAAATCGGCAAAGGCTGAATGCACTACCCGGCTGGCATTTACGGTAACATTCCCGCCTTCATGGTCGGAGTGCACAATCACATAG
>WGBF01000401.1 GCA_015494485.1 bacterium
CCACTAAAATACATCCATTCTGCCAGGGTATACACTGCCTCCGGCAGGGATTCACCCTTTTCCCGCAAAAATTCAGCCATAGCCCGTGCCGCAGGGAAGGAGGTAATGCGTTCCCAGATTTGACGGGTTACGGATGTTCCCCACCGCTTCCCCATCTGAATAAACCAGATTGCTTCCCCATACATTCGTTTGGCAAAACGATCTAAATCAGGAGTCGCTGTTAAGCTTAAATTTGTTGTGGCATAAAATTCCGGAAGGTATCTGTAATAATCGTTTACTTCGTTGGCTACCACCTCTTCCATGTAGGTAGCGGAGGATTCGATAAACCACAAGTCCGGTGTATCCAGCTGACCGCTGGCTGTCACATTTCCCCAGATTCGATATCCCAGTTGAAGCGCATGATTAAACTCATGAGCCGCCGTTACAGCAATTGCCATGCTATCCCGCGTAATTGGGTCCACATTTTCATACACCACAAACGTAAACTGAGTAGAAATGTAAATTACGCTGGTGTAATTCAATCCGGGCAAAGCCGGGATATCCTGCGTGGGGTCAAATAATGTATAACCGAAAAGCTCCTGCCCTGCCAGATTCTGGCAGTAAACGTCATAAACGGTTTTGGGATTGCCATTGGCATCCGGTGGTGGTCTGAAGCCCAGGGAATCAATTTCCACGCGCCATGCACGGTCAAAACTGGAAGCCACAAATTCCAGATAATCCGGTGTGCCATTACCATTGCGGTCATAGGAAGGGATAGCGTTGTAGCCGTCCGTTTCATAATGAATGCGAAAATGCCCCGATGGGCTGGTGAATACACGGGTTGTTGTTGCCGCAGCGCTTTTCTCATCAAAATAACGGGGTGGTAATGCCGCGGGCGTTTTTCCACTACCGGCAACAAAATACACAAAGCCACATTTTTCAGCAGAATGTACCGGAGGGGGAAATGCGCTCCACAAAACGCCCCACACGACAATCAATACCCGTTTCCACACCATATCGGCCCAGCGTTAATGTTTGGATTTAAAACTTAAAATAATGGGCACACCGGTAAAATCCCAGCGTTCGCGGATTTTTCGTTCCAGAAAACGGCGGTAGTTTTCCGGAATAAGTTCCGGATGATTACTAAAGAAGGCAAACACCGGAGGAGCAGCCTGCACCTGCGCAACAAAATTAATTTTTACTTCCTTGCCATACGGCGCAGGGGGCGAATTCTCCTGGATTACCGGCAGCATCACATCATTCAACTCGCTGGTTTTAATACGCTGGTGGTAGCGATCGTATAACGCCACTGCTTCTTCCATTAAGCGATAAATACGTTTCTTCTGGATAACCGATGTAAATATAATTGGAATGTAGCTTAGCGTTCCCAGCCGCTGCCGGATGTCGGTCGCCCATTGATTCAACGTTTTATCGTCTTTGGGAATAAGGTCCCATTTATTGATGACCAGTGCTACCGGTTTGCGCGCGTTCAGGGTATCGGCAATGGTTTGTAAATCCTGTCGGGTAACACCCTGGGTGGCATCCACAAAATACAGCACTACATCGGCACGTTCCACACTGCGCAACGTCCGGAGCTGACTGTAAAACAAGATATTTTCTTTCACCCGGGAGCGCCGTTTTAATCCGGCTGTATCAATCAAAATAATGCGTCGTTTCTGGAACTGAATGGGGGTATCGATGGGGTCCCGGGTGGTTCCGGGAATTGGAGTAACAATAACCCGTTCTTTCCCCACCAGGGTGTTCACAAAAGACGATTTACCCACATTTTCTTTCCCGATAATGGCAAGATGGATAGCGGAATCCTCCTCCGTTGCAACGGGACTACCCGGCAGGTGTTCCATTAAGGCATCCAGCATATCGCCAATGCCGCGGCCTTGCAGAGCGGAAACCATTATCGGGTCACCCAACCCCAGTGCGTAAAACTCGTATGCTTCCGCTTCTTGCTGCTCATTGTCCACTTTGTTGACTACTACCAGCGTGGGCTTTTGTGCCCGTTTAATTTTCTCCGCCATATCCGCATCGGCATCGGTAATGCCCGTGCTGCGGTCCACTACAAACAACAATACATCCGCTTCCTCAATGGCAATCTCCACCTGTTCTTTAATGGCTGTTTCCATTAAATCCCGCGTGTGGGGCAAATAGCCGCCGGTATCAATTAATGTAAAGGATTGCCCCGCCCAATCGGTATTGGCATAGTGCCGGTCACGGGTGACGCCCGGCTGGTCATGCACAATAGCATCCCGCCGCTTAATGATGCGGTTAAACAGTGTAGACTTCCCGACATTGGGGCGCCCCACAATGGCCACGATTGGAGTATGTTTACTTTTTTGTTTACTCATGATTCTCTTCTTTCATTAAACGGTAAATTTAACAGCACACCCGGTCAATAAAAAAGCGCAAGTAAAATACTTGCGCTTTTCGTTTCAGCTAATTTTGGTTACTTCCTATCGTTTAATTAACGCATCCCGTTGTTTGTTCCATTGCACCCAATCCAATTCGGCATCTTTTTGCGGGTCAAATTCATCTTTCTGGTAGGTTCCATCTGGATTAACCCGAATGTGCTGCTGGGCCATGACAATTTCGAACCATTCTTCAACGCTTACTTCTTTGGGCCCCTGCACCGGTCGTGGAGGCGCAACCACGCGCCGCTCCCCCTGGCGCTTTTCACCAGGACTTACCGGCTGCCATTCCTGTTGACCAACACCTGCCCGGTACGGAGAAACCGCAACTTTCCCTTCATAAACATAGACTTCCGTGGTACTGTCCGGATTGGCATTTACCCGGTACACCGTTCCCCGCACCGCAATCACCGCAGCCGGCGATTTAATTTTAAAATAATCGCCCTTTGAAAATAACTTGCGAATGTTCGACCAGATTCGCCCGACGCTTAAAAAGGATTCCGCCCGTACGGTCTTTTCGCTTACCTCAACATTTTCCAGGGTGTAAATGGAATTCTCATCCACCCGGACCACATCTCCGTTTTTTAAGGTAATTTCGCAGCGGCTTTCCTTTTTGGTTTCAATTTTATCCCCGGGGAACACATCCATGTTGTA
>WGBF01000402.1 GCA_015494485.1 bacterium
ACCATTAAGCGCGCTACCGAAGACACGGAACGATTTCACTTTAACACCGCCATTGCCCGATTAATGGAGTTAACCAACGAACTGTACCGCTACATCGGGGACAAACCGCGAGAAGAACAAAATGCTACCTTTCTAAAAGAGGTGCTGGAAAAATTTAACATCATGCTGGCGGCATTTGCCCCCCATCTGGGCGAAGAGCTGTGGGAACGTACCGGACACGAATACAGCGTGTTTAATCAGCAATGGCCCCAATACGATGCCAAAGTGCTGGAAACCGATACCGTGGAATATGTTGTGCAGGTTAACGGAAAGGTGCGTTCGCGGTTAACCATTAACCGAAATGCCGACCGCGCCGCTGTTGAAGCGCAGGCACTGGCAGACCCCCGGGTACAAAAATTTGTCGACGGCAAACAGGTGGTTAAAGTAATTGTGGTGCCCAACAAGCTGGTAAATATTGTGGTAAAGTAATCGTTGAAAAGAAATACTTTTGAACGGGATTGAACTGAACGGCAACTCAAAAAGAACAATTGTGCACCTTTTGCAGAAATTCGCAACACTGCCAGTGTTTAATATGCACTTATTGAACCGTAACAGTACAATCAGCAAATAAAGGGGAATATGTTGAAAGCACCCTGGGCTCATTTACAGCAACCGGTACCCGCCAGTGACTGGTGGAATCTGGGGTTGCTGTTTGTTGGTATCCTTCTTTTTATTGTCATTGCAGAATTTATTCGCAAAACACTTCGCTGGCCGCAGGAACACACCCGCAAGCTGGTTCACATTGCGGTGGGGTTGTTGATGTTCTTTGCCCCCATGCTGCTTCATTCCGCAGTGCCTCTGGTCGCGATGTCCATCTTTTTTACCATTTCCAATTATGTGGGAATGAAGAAAGGCTGGTTCAAGGGCATGGAGAGTGACCGCCCCAGCCTGGGCACTACCCTCTACCCTCTGGCTTTCTTGATTTTGCTGCTTTTCTTCTGGGAGCACGACAAATTTATTATTATTACCGCTATGATGATTCTGGCGCTGGGAGATGCCATTGCCGCATTTGTGGGTGAAAGCGTATCTCACCCCCACCGCTACCGCCTGATTGATGAGCCCAAATCCCTGGAAGGATCCGCAGCCATGTTTGTCTCCAGCGCCCTCATCGTGCTGGGAATGTTGTTGTGGGGCCCGTTCCGTTCCGCTTATCCCCCGGTGGATCTGGCTTCCGCTGTCACCTACGCTGTTCTGGTGGGTCTGGTCGCCACTGCTGCGGAAGCATTGAGTTTCCGCGGAAGTGACAACATTACCGTTCCCCTCTTTTCCGCCATTATTCTTCGGGATCTGGTTACACACTCCCCCCAGGATAACGCCCAACTGATTATCGGAACCATCCTGGCGCTTCTGGTCGCTTACGGAGCCTACAAGGCAAAGGCGCTGAATCCCAGCGGAATGGTGGCCACATTTCTGGTCGGCACCATTATTTTTGGCTTTGGGGGGTGGAAATGGGCCGTTCCCATTTTAACCTTTTTTGTTCTTTCCAGCTTTCTGTCGAAAGTCGGCAGCCACATTAAACAACGGTTTGACCTGGTTTTCGAAAAAAACAGCCAGCGGGATTACGGCCAGGTAATTGCCAATGGGGGCGTGGCAACCGCATTAATGCTCTGGTTTAAATTTACCGGCAATCCCAATACATATGCTTTTTATCTGGCCGCCCTGGCGGCTGCAACTGCCGACACCTGGGCCACGGAAATCGGTGTGTTTTCACCGTTTAAGCCCCGCGCAATTCACACCTTTAAACCCGTAGAGCCGGGAACCTCCGGTGGCGTTACGCTCCTGGGACTCAGTGGTTCCTTCATGGGAGCAGCAATTTTAACCGTTAGCGGCTTACCGTTTGTGGCTTCCGGTACCATCATCACCTTCCCCTGGGTGCTGACGATTATTGTTGCGGGTTTTCTCAGCTCCATTGTGGACAGCCTGTTGGGCGCGACGGTACAAATTCAGTATCAATGCCCGGTGTGCCAAAAAATTACGGAAAAAACGGTTCATTGTAACGGCACATCCACAACACCCGTACGGGGACATCGGTGGATTAATAACGACATGGTGAATTTTTTGTCCACAGTTAGTGCCATTATTTTTGCAGGAATTGGTTTCGCATTAATCCGATAATTCGTAAACTGTGCCATGAATCGCTCAACTTCCACATTGCGGCTGTTAAAACATCTGGTGTACGGTTGGCTGTTTTTTTCTCTCCTGCTTTTTACTTTCAGTTGTACTTCCCGCTCAAAAAAAGAAAAAGAATTATTAAATAAGTGGAAAACCGAAGCCCGAAATTTGTTAAAACAACAGCATCTCCTGTTCTGGTTTCATGGGGTTCAGGGCATGCGGATGCGACTGGCAGAATCGTTTAAGAATCATCAGGAGCTTCTTGCGCCCCCTACCATTCAATTTGTAGTGGACGCCATGAGCGAAGCCCAAACCCCGGCAAAAGCCCAGGAGCTCCGTTTTTTACGAAATTTTCTGTTGCAGAAGCATCTGGAAATGCGGCTTGCTACTCTGGATGACTCCCTGCGCCTGCTGTACCAAACGGCATCCGTTCGGACAGGGAAAAGAACTGTCGCATTTCATGACTTGCCATTCGCATTGGCCAATGCAAAGCGTCAGGCGGAGCGGCAAATGCTTTACCGCCGCGCGGCTTCAATTCGTCAGCAATTTGCCCAGCTTATTGCCCAAAAATATCAAAATATCCGGCACATTGTCCGGCAATTGGGCTATCCGGATTATAATGAGTTTATTGCCGAAATTTACGAAATCCACCCCCATGACCTTTACCGGCTGAGCACGCTTATTCTGGATAGTACCGCTGATGAATATCGCGCCCTTACGGAAGCGCTTCAGAAACTATACGCATTGCCGAATACCCCGCGCCTTCCGGATATGCCATTGCTCCGTTCCGGTCAATATTTTGACGCCTATGTCCAGCCACCGCAACTGCAAGCGATGCAACATTTGTTACTCCGGTCGCTGGGGATTGATCCGCGCAAACAGACCGGTCTTACTCAGGATTTCAACCGGGGCCCGGAAAAAATTTACTACCGCCTCATGCTGGCTGTGGACATTCCCGTGGATATCCGCCTTTCCCTTAAACCCACCGAACATGTGGAAGATTACTGGCAATTATTTTATTTAACCGGCCAGGCCGAACATTATCTGAACACGGAAATTTCTTCCTGGATAAACCAACAACTGGGCTCACCCGCCATGCGAAAAGTGTACGGGTATTTATTTGCAAACGT
>WGBF01000403.1 GCA_015494485.1 bacterium
CATTTGGACGATACGAATACCGCTTTCTGATTAATGGTAATCAATACCTCCGGGACCCGGAGAATCCCCGGTTTGGTGGGGTGTACAGCAATTCCATCCTGTGGGTCCTGCCGGAGGATATTCCTGTTATTCGCATTCGCCAACCGCAGTGGGGAAGTGTTATTGCCAGTTCCCGAGTGACCATCCGCCTGGAACTCCCGGATGCGCAAACGGCCCGGTCCGTTCGCAAACGCCTGGAAGTTACCGTGGATGGACGCCGAATGCGGTTGCAACGACAGGACAGAGAACTATTCGCCACGGCACGGAATCTTTCTGATGGCTTTCACTGGATCCGCCTCCGTTTGCCCAGCAACCACTGGCCGATTACCTGGGAGGATTCGCTGTTTTTCATTGTGAACAGTGCGGACACGCCCGCCGTGCCCCGGACCAGTCATTTTATGCTTACCCCGGCGAAGAAGATCATTGAGCTCAACGGCGGTCTCAGCTACGACCCCGATTACGACCCGTTGCCGCCGACCCACTGGATACCGTTGGATTCTTCCGGTTACCTGCAAGCCGATACGTCGTATTTTCCGCGCTGGCACCTTCCTGAGAAAAGTGTTTACAACTCACAGTTTATTCTGAAGTTACACGAATTACAGGATACGCTGCATGTTTTCGTCCGGCCATTTGCTACCCCGCAGGTAACGTTCCGGTGGCAGAAGCCCCGGCAATGGCACCTGCCCATTCATTCCGTTCAGGTGGTGGGGGAGTTCAATCACTGGAAAAAAGGACAATTTTACCTGCTCCCCAATACCGACAGCACCACCTGGCAACTCTCCCTGCCGTTACCTCCGGGGCAATATGAATACAAATTTGTTATGAATGATACCCTGTGGACACCGGATACGGATAATCCCCGCCGCATTCCCGACGGATGGAATGGCTGGAACAGTGTTCTAACGGTAACACCCGTGGATACGCTCTGCAGTAACTGGCAATGGCGGGTGCATCAGGGATGGCTGCAGTTGTTTCCCGCCCGCGTATGCCGGAATTACCGCGTGGAATACTTGATTGACCCGGTGCACTGGATGGACCGCGGAGACGCACGGATTTCCGGAGACACGTTATTCCTGCGCCACTGGAAATTGAGACAACACCCCCTCCGGGTGTATGCGCTGGTTAAGAATTCCCAGGGAATGGTTGTTCACAAACGCACCGAATTTATTCATACCGCAAGGGGGAAACTCCACCTGCGGGATTACAATGCTGCCCCGGCGTGGACCCGCTCTGCCATTGCGTACCAGATTTACTTACGGCGCTTCGGGCCGGACTCCAGCCGTTCCGGCACCTTCCGGGATCTCATCGACCGTCTGGATTATCTGCAACGCCTGGGCGTAAACACCGTGTGGCTGATGCCCATCATGCCGTCCAGTGCACCGCACGGGTACACACCCACCAATCACTTTACGGTAAACCCGGATTACGGGACACTGGCAGATTTCCGGGAACTCGTTGAAGCGCTTCACCAGCGCGGCATGCGGTTCATCTTCGATTTTGTGGCCAATCACACCGGCGACCAGCATCCGTTTTTCCGAAGCGCGTGGTTTAATTCCCGGTCTCCCTTTCGCCAGTGGTACATCTGGCAGGGACGTTGGCAGTACGCGTACCACAACGACTGGGATGCCCTGCCGAACCTGAATTACAGCAATCCCAATGTCCGGCATTACATGCTCAACGTTGCCCGGTTCTGGCTGGAACAAGGGGTTGACGGATTCCGTTGTGATGCTGCCTGGGGGGTACCCCACAGTTTCTGGAAAGATTTCCGCCGCGTGGTGAAAGAGTACAATCCGGAGGCGGTTTTAATTGACGAAGTGTTACCCCGGGACCCATCATTTCATGATGAAGAATTTGACATGAGTTACGATACCGATTTTTACGGCAATTTGTTGGATGTGATGCGGGGACGCAAACCCGTCTGGGCGCTGCGTTACGGGCTGCAAAAAACGCAATTGAATTATCCCCCGGGAATTGTGGATTTTCGCTATCTGGAAAATCAGGACCTCCCGCGCTTTATTGAGCAGTTCGGTGCGGAACGCACCCGCGTGGCCGCGGCGTTTCTCCTTACGGTTCCGGGAATGCCACTCATTTACTACGGACAGGAATTGGGCGTTACCGGCATGCGCCCCTTTATGCCCTGGCAAAATGTGGGGAATGACTGGTTTCAATTTTACCAGCGGCTCATCCACCTTCGAAAGCGCCATCCGGAATTCACCGAAATGGCCATCCATTTTCCGAACATCGGGGACAGCACCCGGGTGCTGAGCTACCTGCGTGGTAGCGGAAAAGCGCAAATTCTGGTGGCACTAAACTTCAGTTCCCAAGTGGTACCCCTTCATCTGGACCGATTCCTGGCGGGGGAAGTGCTGTTCCGATGGCCCCGGCAAGCGCTGTTATCCACAGACCGTTTACCACCGTACGGAATTCTTATTCAGCGGGTAACGCTTCGGGATTCGTCCGATCCCTGATCCCAATTCACTTCATTGCTGACGTTCAAAATACTGCTGAAAGAAAAGGAGGTGGTAGGGAAGGGCATGAATCCAGTAATCCCAGGTATGCCCGCCCGGCCGTTCGATGTATGTATGGGGATAATTCATTTCCAGCAATTTTTGATGCACCTTTCGGTTGGAGGTAATAAATCGGTCATCCACCCCACAATCAATCAGCACCGCACTGTTGGTTTGCGGCAAGCGGGATAATTGATACAGGACGGAATGCTCCCGCCAGCGCTGCGAAAACCGCTGGTAATCCCCCAGAATCCGCGCAATGCTGTACCGTGCGGTGGATTGGTCCAATTCCAGCACGCCGCTCATGCTACCGGCAGCACCAAATACCCCGGGATGCCGAATAAACAAATACAACGCGCCATGTCCACCCATGCTTAGCCCACACACCGCCCGGTGGTTGCGGTCTGACTGGGTGGGATAATGGCGGTCAATGTAGGGCACTACATTGTCAATAATAAACGATTCGTATTGCAATTTGGGATTTATGGGGCTGTCCATATACCACCCGGCATATCCGCCTTCCGGGCACACCAGAATAAATTCAAATTGGTCTGCGTAACGCCCCAAATCCGCCTTCGTCGGCCAATTGGTAAAATTCCCGCTCCATCCGTGCAACAAATAAACCACAGGAAATTTCCGGGAGGGATATGTTGTGGCGCTTTGCGGCACCACGACAATCGTTCCCAGAACGGTGTCCATCTTTGTGCTTCGAATATACAGAGTATCCTGCCGGGCGCCCCAGGTATTGGGGACCATCAAGAGTAGGCATACCAAAACCCATCGATGCCAGGATTGCATTTGCTGCCACCTCCACACTTTTGCCATTTTCCGTTCCGGGAATTAAATTAAAATTCCTTGGTTTAAAAGGAAGACAAATTTTATTTTATGCTGATGGAAAACAAGCAAAAACAATCCTCCGTTTTGAAATTTCTGGGGAAAATAATGTTGGCCATCCCGGGGTGGCGCTTAAATGCAAACCTGCCCAATTTGAAGAAATACATCATCATCGTCGCACCGCATACCAGTAACTGGGATTTTTATTTCGGGGTGGCAGCCAAATTTTATTTGAACCTTAACGCCCGCTGGTTGGGCAAACACACTATTTTTCGC
>WGBF01000404.1 GCA_015494485.1 bacterium
AGGACAATGTCCAGCTTCCGGACGGCAAGGTAATTTCCTGGGGTTCCAATTCCGACCTGGTCATGACCAACGTGGGTGGCGACTACTGGGAAATTACGTTTCAAATGAATCCCGATGATACGTTGCGCTACAAAATCTGGGCTGGCTTCGATAGCGAAAACGGCGTGGCTTACAACACCGGTTGGGAAAGTGACCTGATTGCCACCAACAACCTGGGCAGCGGAAATCGGGGCTTCATTTCCGGTAACAACGATACCATTGTCCCGGTGCAGTTTTTTAACGGAACCGGTGCCACCCAGGAACAAATGTGGCGGCCGTATGAATCCAAAAACGATACCCTGGCCATCCTGTTCCGCGTGAATGTGGAAGGGGTATTGGAATCCGGCCGGTTTAATCCCGACACCGAAGGCCCCCTGGGTGTACGCGGTGACGGCAGCGTAAATGGCGGCGTTCTGGATTGGGGAACGACCAAGTTAATTCTCTCCAACGAATCCACGGCACGCGCCAATGCATTTTGGTCGGGTGTGCTGTATGTGCCCAAGGACAGTGTAACCGTTGGTAATACCCAGAATTACAAATTCTTTATTGAAAACGACGATGCCGGTGGTTGGGAAGACAATATCAGTAACCGGACGTTTGTGTATACGGACAATCTGGTGAACAATACCATGGACACCACCCTGCACTGGGTGTATTTTAATGACAAAGCACCCACCGGGAAAGTAGCCCGTACCAGCACCATTAACTTCCGCGTAAATGTGGAAGCGCTGGAAGGCATCGGCATGTTTGATCGTAGTGTGGGCGACTCCATCTTTGTAATTGGTCCCAAAGGCTGGACGGTGCCGGATAACTTTATCATATTGAGCTTTACCTCTATTCTTCAGGAATGGACCGGTGGGGAATCGTTTACTATGATTCCCGGCGATCCCATTTATTACAAATACTACGTAAAATGGGATGAAAGCCGTGTGGATACTTCCAGCGATAATTACATTCCTGGGCTGGATCTGGGAGCGGGCTGGGAAGAACCCGGCATCACCGGTGGCGGCAACCGCATCCATTATTTTGAAGACGCCGATCAGCAAACACCTGCCGGCGATTTTGGGCAGGAAGTTCAATTCTTCGATGGCGTACCGGGTCGCGGTGTGATTACCACTCCCATTACTGTTACCTGGAATGTGGATATGCGTCCGGCCACGGACCCGAACGTGAATGATAATCCGGACAACCTGTTTGTCCCCGGTGAAGATACCGTTTACATTCAGTTCGACGGGTCCCTCTTTGCCGTTACCCAGGGCATGTCCCCCTGGGGTGAAAATGCCCGGTTAATGTTAACCGACGATGATGGAGATACCATTTACTCTGCCACGCTGGATCTGCAGGTACCCACCTGGTATCAGAATGGATTCATCATTACCTACAAACACAACGGTCAATTCTTCTCCAACGGCGGTGGCTTCGATAAGGGACGCCGGTATTACCGGTATGTCCATCCGTTGGAAGTAACCGAAGATGGGCAGGTAACCTGGCCTTCGGAATTCACCTTTATGGATGTGGTCTGGAAACCGGGTTCCACGCTGGATGTGGAAGATGCGCCCAATCTCTTTAATCCGGTGGGTATTGAAGATGAAGACCCGACCATTGTGGAACAATTCGACCTGTTGCCCAATTATCCCAATCCGTTCAACCCCAGCACCACCATTACCTATCGGGTGGCAAAAACAACGGATGTGGAACTGAAAATCTATAATGTGAATGGCGAATTGGTTCGCACGCTGGTAACGGGTAAACAAAAAGCCGGTAAATACACCATCCAGTGGAATGGTGTAAATGACAACGGCGCACCGGTGGCATCCGGGATTTACTTCCTGCGGATGAAAGCCGGTGATTTCAGCAAGGTTCAGAAAATGACCTTATTGCGGTAATTCTGAACATGTGGTTTTGTACAAGCTGCCTGCGGTATTTCGCAGGCAGCTTTTTTTAAATCTTACTGGCTATGGGTAAAAAAAGAAAAAAACAGGCACAACCGAAACAGCCGCCAACGCTTTCGCCCCGAAAACAGTTGATTTTTCGAATCGTGATGCTGGCCATTCCGGTGCTATTTTTTGTGGTGCTGGAAGTCAGTTTGCGGTTGGCGCATTACGGCGGTAATCTAGATTTATTTATTCCCCTGAAAGGCACTGTGCACCAGTACAAGATGGTGAATCCGGTGGTGGGAAAGCGGTTTTTCTTTACCCAATCCACGGTTCCCACCCCCAATAATGACGTTTTCCTGGCGCAAAAGCCGGAAAACGGATTACGCATTTTTGTGCTGGGTGGCTCTACCACGGCGGGTTACCCGTATAGTCCCAACATCATGTTTAGCCGGGTGTTGTATTTTCTGCTCAAAAAAGCCTACCCGGATCGCTATGTTGAAGTCGTGAATACTGCCATGGCGGCTATTAATTCCTATTCTCTGGTGGATTTTCTGGATGAAATATTCCGGGAGCAGCCGGATGCTATTCTCATTTACGCAGGCCATAATGAGTATTACGGTGCCCTGGGGGTAGCTTCGTATGAATCCCTGGGACGAAATCCCGCCGTTATTTACGCCTATTTGAAATTAAAAAAATGGCGCACCTTTTTGCTGGTCCGCGATGGTGTGGTAAAATTAAAACAGCTATTTGCCAGAATAGTGGGTGGGGGGCAGAAGGTGGACCCCAGTGCCACCTTAATGGAACGCATCGTGGCCGAACAGCAAATCCCGTATCATAGCAAATTGTATTACCAGGGATTGCAGCAGTTTGAACGCAATATTTCCGTGATTTTGAAGCAGTGTAAGCGCCGGAAAGTCCCGGTAATTATCAGTGAGGTGGTAAGCAATGTCAGGGACCTGGAACCCTTTATTGCGGTGAAAACCGACAGCTTTCCGCCCGCTGATGTTGTGTTTCGTCAGGCGCAGCGAGCAGCGTCGCAGGGGGATTGGACTCGGGCTTACCGGCTCTTTTATCGGGCTAAAGACCTGGATGCCCTCCGCTTTCGGGCAGCCGAAGAGTTAAACGAAACCATTCACCGTCTGGCCGGTCAATTCCAAATCCCCGTAGTACCAATGAAGCGGTACTTCGAAAGCCGGTCCCCACAGCAATTGGTGGGGGATAATCTAATGGTGGACCATCTGCACCCCAATATTGAGGGGTATTTCCTGATGGCACGGGCTTTTTTCGACACCATGGCAAAGTTTAATATTCCGGTTAAAATGACCGCTGATCTCAATTTAAACTGGTATATGAAACAATTGCGGCGGCAAAGTTACACAGCACTGGATAGCGTGTATGGGGATATTCGGGTGCGGGTGTTAAAAGGGGGATGGCCCTTCCGCAAAGACCGGGGACCCAACAAGGTGCTGTTAAATTTCAAACCCGCCAATGTGTATGAAGCATTGGCATTTGAGGCATGGGCAACGGATAAGCTAACCATTGAAAAGGCCCACGTGAAACTGGCCGAACGATTTGAAAAGGAAAAGAAAATC
>WGBF01000405.1 GCA_015494485.1 bacterium
GTTCCACCCCGTTGATGTAAATGGGGTAAAATATTACCTGGGGGATGATACCGGCTTGCGCCACACTTTTACCGATACCACCGTTTTAAATGGGGTAACGTATTACTACGCCGTGGTTTCTTATGACCGTGGCGATACCCTGGCCCTCATTCCGCCTACAGAGTGCCCCCGTGTGATAGATATTGACGAAGCAGGCAATTTAAAAACGGATATTAATACCGTAATTGTTACCCCCCGTCCAGCACCGCCGGATTTTCAGCCTCCGGAAATTGAGACTGTAGAACGGATAAGAGGGATTGGAACCGGAAGAGTGACCCCCAAAATCCTTGACCCATACCGCGTAAAGGATGGCGCTACCTATGAAGTGCTTTTTTCAGACACACTGGACAATACCGGTGCTCTGGCTTACCAGGTGCGTCTGGTTTCCGGTGATAGTTCCGAAATAAAAATTAAAAAATCCCGCTTCTTTAATAATGAAGAAGGGAATCCCGTATTCGATGGCATCCATTTGTTTGTTCAGGAAGATTCATTGCAATTCGATGCCGCATCGTCCGGTTGGATGAATGGAAGTTCCAATTTCACATTCGAAGGCGGGGTATTTCATGGCGGCACGCCGTATCCGGCCGATTACGAAATTCGTTTTGGCACAGATACCACGGATGACGTATTCCACCTGCCCGTTCCATTTGATGTGTGGAACATTACCGAAAATAAACCGGCCCGGTTTGGTCTGGTGGATAACGACAACAGCGGCGGGTGGACCCCCGGGGATGATATCGTCATGTTAATTGGAAACAGTGGTGTTAAACCATCATGGTATATTCGGTTGCTGGAACCTACTGACGGTTCTGACCCCCGGGCGCCACAGGACGGGGATGTGTTTCGCCTGGCTACCCGGAAGCCTTTTGCCAGCGGCGATGTTTTTCGCTTCACCACGCAGGCCGGTCGTGTTGGGGAGCCAAGGGAACCCAGTATTCTGGATTTTATCCGGGTGGTACCCAATCCCTATGTTGTTACCAATGTCCTGGAACCGGCAACATCCCAGGTGTTTGGGCGCCGGGAGCGCCGGTTAATGTTTGTGAATGTGCCCTCCAATGCCACCATTCGTATTTTTACCGTCACCGGGAATCTGGTGCAAACACTCCGGAATACCGGGCAACCTCAGGATGGGGTTGTTGTCTGGGATTTGCTCACGCGGGATCGCCTGGAAGTGGCATACGGCGTGTACATTTATCATGTGGAAGTTCCCGGCGTTGGAGAAAAAATCGGGAAATTTGCCATCATAAAATGAGTTCCTTCCAGAACATGACGAGAAACAAAGGACTGATGGAATGAAAATATATTACATACTTGCAGTAATTGGCATTGTGGGAATGTTTCTGCTTCCCCGTTCTGTTGCTGCGCAGGGTAAATCACTGTCCAATTCCGGCAGCGTAGCGGCACCGTTTCTGATGATTTCGCTGGATGCCCGCGGCCTGGCAATGGGGAATGCCGCAACCGCATCGGCACAAGGAATTGAAGCAGCAGTTTGGAATCCTGCTGCAATTGCAGTAAATGCGCATAATTTTTTTATTGCTCACGCGCAATGGTTTGCAGATATTCGCCTGGATCAGGCAGGTTTGGGATTTTATTTAAATAATATAGGCACCATTGGCGTCTATTTAAGCTCCGTAAATTATGGAGAAATGGATGTTACCACGGTCGTTCGTCCGCAGGGCACCGGTGAACGGTTTAGAGCAAGCGATTTTTCTTTGGGGGCGATGTTTGCACGCTCCATTACGGATCGGTTAACTTTGGGAATGGCTGTGAAATACGTCCAACAAATTATCTGGCACAGTAAAGCCAGCACACTGGCATTTGATGTGGGAACCCTGTTCCATAGCCCAATTTGGGGACTGGATTTTGGCGTGAGTATCAGCAATGTGGGGGGCGATTTGCGCATGCAGGGGCGGGATACCCGTGTGTTTTATGATATTGACCCGGAAATGACCGGAAATGATAATCGCGTTCCCGCCCGGCTGGAAACAGAATCCTGGCCGTTACCATTGTTGATGCGGGCGGGTATCCAACGCAATTTCCGGTTGGGGCAGAATCACCAGATTGCAACAGCCGTCGAAGTATTTTATCCCTCAGACAATTTTGAAAGTGTCAATGCCGGTATTGAGTATGCTATTAAAAAGATGGTCTTCTTCCGGGTGGGATACCGGGGATTATTCCTGCCCGAAAATCCAGGGGGATTATCCGCCGGGATGGGTGTGCAGTACCGTTCCGGGCGTGCCCTGTGGAGTATTCAATATGCCTATTCGGATTTTGGCCTGCTTCATTCCATTAATGTATTTTCATTATCCGTCAACTGGTTTTAATCCATGGGGAATGCCCGATTGCATTTTGCAAATGCCCGCATAATTGCGCTTATTGTATTGCTGGGTGCCACGGCGTGCGTCCATTACACCCGCCCCGGCGATCCGGAAAAGGTCGTGTATGCGCTGTACGAAGATATTAAGGATTGGGACCCCGCCACCGCATTTTCCCTGGAAGTAATGGTTTTGGGGAATATTTACGAACCATTACACTGGTATGTGGCAGACAGTACTGGCGGGTACCATTTTCGGCCGGCGCTGGCAACCCGTTATGAACATTCAAACGATGGATTGCACTGGACGTTTTATTTACGCTCCGGTGTCATGTTTCATGATGGGCAGCCATTTACTGCTCTGGCGGTAAAACGCTCCGTGGAGCGGGTAAAACGCTTGAATCGCGGAGCGGCGTACATCTGGGATGCAGTGGAAGCCATTGATACCCCCAATGATACCACGATTGTCTTTCATCTACGGTATCCCGCCCCAATGGATTTGATTACCGCTGCCCAATACAGTGCCTGGATTGTTTCCCCTGCTGTGGCAGATTGTACCACAGCATTTTTTCGGAGTGGCAAGGCGGCCGGAACCGGGCCTTATCGGTTAACCCGCTGGGAGCCCGGTCGCCGAGTGGTGTTGAGTCAATTTAAACCCTACTGGGGCGGCTGGCAGGGCCGACATTTTAAAACCGTGGAGTTCCGGCTGGTGGCGGATGCCGCCACGCGGGTGCAGTTAATTCGCCGGGGCGATGTGGATTTTGCCGGCCTGATTCCGGTGGAAAACATTGCGGCCATGCGGCACATGCCGGAACTGGAAGTACAGGTTGTTCCCAGCTGGCGCAATATGATGTTTTTACTTAATACCCAAAAACCACCGCTGGATAATCTGTATTTTCGTAAAACTTTGCAATATGCCTTTGACTATACCGCAGCAGTCCAATACGTGCTTGGGGGAACAGCCACGCCGGCGATTGCTCCCGTGCCCAAAACCATGTGGGGCCATGCAACGGATTTAAAC
>WGBF01000406.1 GCA_015494485.1 bacterium
ATTCTTTTCCGTGCGGGGATGAATGGGAAAAACAATAGGGATCTCTTTTTGAATTTCAGCAAATGCCGCCAGAATCTTACGGAAATTATCGGGGTCATCCACATTCGACGGCCGGTGAAGCGTCACCAGCGCGTACCCCTGCGGTTTCAGTTGCAATTCATCCAGAATACGGGAGCGTTTGGCTTTTTCCAGGAAGAACGTCAGAGAATCGATCATCACGTTGCCAACGTAGTAAATCTTTGTTGCCGGTATGCCCTCCCGCATCAGATTCTCGTTACCGCTTTTCTCCGTGGTAAATAAAAAATCGGAAAGGGCATCAGTAACAATCCGGTTAATTTCTTCCGGCATTTTGCGGTCGAAACTCCGCAAACCTGCTTCCACGTGGGCCACCGGCACCCACAGTTTGGAGGCCACCAGACTGCATGCCACGGTGGAATTCACATCCCCCACCACCAGCACCAGATCCGGGCGGGTTTCCTCCACCACTTTTTCAAATTCAATCATGATTTTGGCCGTTTGTTCGGCATGCGATCCGGAGCCGACACCCAGGTACACATCGGGTTGGGGCAACTGCAGATCATCAAAAAAGAATTTGCTCATGCGTTCATCATAATGCTGACCGGTATGCACCAGAATGGGTTGAAACGCGGGATTATGGGCTTCCATTGCACGCTGAATGGGCGCAATCTTCATAAAGTTGGGGCGTGCCCCGACCACATTTAAAATCTTTTTCATGGGCGCTTTATCCTTTCCAATTTTTCAATTTACAGGACGTTCAATTGCTTTTGCAAGAGCGAAAATATTCCGGACGTTGCTAATTAACGGCTTGTTTTGTCAACGGTTTAGCCAGAAAACATCCCCGCCTTCCCACCTGCACAATCCGCGATCTTATTCCATGTCGCGTTTACACCTTCCACACCAACAAATTCTTTTTTACCCTATTGCCTTTTCTTCTTTTGTCTTTTGTCTTTTCTACTTCTCCTCATCTTCTGCCTGAACTTCCCAATTCATAAACCGATACCTAAAACTAAATTTTTTTGTTAATTTTTGATGTTTTTACAGAACGAAACGCAAGGAGACGATTTCTATGAAACCCTACAAAAATACGTTTGGCACCCTGCGCTCCCTTACCGTGGGCGATCGGGAATATCAAATATTTAGCCTTACGGCACTGGCCGAAAGCGGCAAGGTAAACCTGGAAAGCCTGCCGTTCTCCATCCGGGTGTTGCTGGAAAATGCCCTTCGGAATGAAGATGGCCACCTGGTTACCGAAGAAGACGTGCAAAAAGTCATCGAATACGACCCTACGCAGGTGAAACCGGTGGAATTCCCCTTTATGCCGGGGCGTGTGGTGTTGCAGGACTTTACCGGCGTTCCGGCCGTGGTGGATTTAGCCGCCATGCGGGATGCCATGCGCGATCTGGGTGGCGATCCCAAAAAAATCAATCCTCACGTGCGCTCTGATCTGGTCATTGACCATTCCGTGCAGGTGGACGTGTTCGGGATTAAAGAAGCATTTGTGTTAAACACCAAACGGGAATTTGAACGCAACAAGGAACGGTACCAGCTGCTTCGCTGGGCTCAGCAAAGTTTTGAAAACTTCAGCGTGGTACCTCCGGGAACGGGCATTGTGCACCAGGTAAACCTGGAATATTTTGCCAAGGTGGTGATGACAAACAACGCACCTATCGGAACCGTAGCCTATCCGGACACCCTGGTAGGTACCGATTCCCACACCACCATGATTAACGGCCTCAGCGTGCTGGGTTGGGGCGTTGGGGGTATTGAAGCCGAAGCGGTGATGTTAGCCCAGCCGTACTACATGGTACTCCCGGAAGTTGTTGGCGTAAAGCTGGTTGGCGAACTGCCGGAAGGCGCCACGGCCACGGATCTGGTGCTCCGCATTGTGGAAATGCTTCGTCAGCACGGGGTTGTGGGTAAATTTGTGGAATATTTCGGCCCCGGCCTGGAACACCTGACCCTGCCGGACCGGGCTACCATTGCCAACATGGCTCCGGAGTACGGTGCCACGGCTGGCTTCTTCCCCATTGATGAAGCCACGCTGGATTATTTACGAATGACCGGTCGGCCGAAGGAGCTGGTGCAACTTGTGGAAGCCTATGCCAAGGAACAACAACTATTCAGCACCGCTACCACTCCGGATCCCACTTACAGTGCCGTTCTGGAATTGGATTTGTCCACCATCGAAACCAGTCTGGCGGGTCCCCGCCGTCCGCAGGACCGCATTCCGCTTAAAAAAATGAAAGAAAGCTTCCGTACTTCCTTAAAAGAATTGTTCAACAAGCCAGATGCCGAAATCGGCCAACCCCACTGGGAAGAAGAAGGCGGTGCCCTGCAGGACCAGGCGTCTGATACTGCAACCGCCACAATGACGCGCAAAAAAGTAGACCTGACCCACGGGGCAGTCGTCATTGCGGCCATCACCAGTTGTACCAATACGTCCAATCCTTCCGTGATGCTGGCGGCCGGTCTGGTGGCCAAAAAAGCACTGGAGAAAGGGCTTAAAACCAAGCCGTGGGTGAAAACCAGTTTAGCACCCGGTAGCCGAGTGGTTGTGGACTACCTTAAACGGGCTGGTCTGTACGACGCTCTGGAAGAACAAAAGTTTGCGCTGGTAGGATTCGGATGTACCACCTGTATCGGTAACAGCGGTCCCCTCCCGGAAGAAGTGGCGGAAGAAATTCAGAAAAAAGACCTGGTGGCAGCGGCTGTTTTAAGTGGAAACCGCAATTTCGAAGGGCGCATCCATCCGCTGGTGCGGGCCAACTACCTGGCTTCCCCACCGCTGGTTGTGGCGTATGCTCTTGCCGGAACGGTAAACATTGATTTCGAAACCGAACCCCTGGGAACAGACCAAAACGGCAATCCGGTTTACCTGCGGGATATCTGGCCCTCCATGAAAGAAATCCGTGAACTGGAAAAACAGGCCATTACCCCGGAAATGTTCAAAGAAAAATATGCCCACGTGTACGAGGGGGACGAAAACTGGCGTTCCCTGCCGGCAGAAAAAAGCGAAATTTACCACTGGGATCCCAAATCCACCTACATTAAAAAACCGCCATTCTTTGAAGGCATGAAGATGGATCCCGAACCGCTGCAGGACATTCACGACGCACGGGTTCTGGTACTGCTGGGCGATTCCGTGACCACGGACCACATTTCCCCTGCCGGTGCCATTCCGGTGGATAGCCCCGCAGGCAAATATCTAATAGAACACGGCGTGGATCCCAAAGATTTCAACTCCTTCGGGTCCCGGCGCGGGAATCACGAAGTGATGATGCGGGGAACTTTCGGCAACATTCGCCTGAAGAACCTGCTGGTTCCCGGTGTGGAAGGTGGCTTTACCATTTACCTGCCCACCGGCGAACAAATGTTCATTTACGATGCTGCCATGAAGTACAAAGAAAACAACACCCCGCTACTGGTAATTGCCGGTAAAGAATACGGCACGGGTTCCAGCCGGGATTGGGCAGCCAAAGGAACAGCCCTGCTGGGCGTTAAAGCCGTTATTGCCGAAAGCTTTGAACGGATTCACCGCTCCAATTTAATTGGCATGGGCGTTTTGCCCCTGCAATTCAAAGAAGGAGACAACCGGGAAACACTGGGCTTAACCGGTAAAGAATATTACGCTATTGAAGGGATTCACAATTTGCAGCCGCGGGGCGAAGTAACCGTTACCGCCAAAACCGATGATGGTGTGACGACCACCTTTAATGTGATTGTCCGTTTGGACACCGCCATTGAACTGGAATATTACCGCAATGGCGGTATTTTACAAACCGTTCTGCGGCAACTGGTACGCGCCTGAGACTGGCGCATCCACACTTGATATGTGCCGTGGGGGAACTAAATCCCTCACGGCATTTTTTTTCGTCCGTGTTTTCTTCCCTTTTCAGAATACTGTATCTTCCTTCCCGTTAATGAATCATTACATCGGAAACTGAACCCGAATCCAATGCGGTTGACTGATAGAATGTAATCTGGCTTATTGTGTTCATTTAAATACAAACTTACCATCAGCATAAACGGAAGGAGGATGTATGAAGCTTTTGCGACACACCATTCTTGGCGTGCTTCTGGTACACGCTTTTTTATTCGCGAACAGCACCCGGATAAGCGGCTTGTTTTTTGGTGATTATTATTATGTGAACCAACATCACCAGCAAAATCTGGTGGGAAAAAACGGATTCTGGATTCGACGCATTTACCTCACCCTGGACCGCAATCTTTCCACAGCATTTGCTATTCGGCTGCGGCTGGAAATGAATCATCCGGGTTTCACTGCTGGCGGTCCGGGAGCCGGTTCGGCCGTTCTCTTCGTTAAAGATGCTTATCTGAAATATTCCAGCGGCTCCACTGCGGTTCTTCTGGGTATTTCTCCCAGCCCCACCTTTTCCCGGATCGAACAATTGTGGGGGTACCGCGCGGTTGAGAAAACACCGGTGGATTTGCAAAAAATGGGGAGTTCGCGGGATTTTGGTCTGGCCATCCGGGGC
>WGBF01000407.1 GCA_015494485.1 bacterium
GTCTTTGTACAATTCCCTTTTTAAAAAAAGACCCCGTAGGGGTCACACACGGGCAGCCCAGGGCGCAGCCCTGGTGAAAAGAAACCATCAGAAAAATAAAGCTCTGAAGGAGCGACACAGTTTTAAATTATAATAGAAAACGCAATGTTTTTATTCCTCATTTTTTCTCTGCGCTCCCCGCGTCCTCTGCAGTTTTAAGGCAAAAGCGTCAAAATGAATGTTGACGATCCGGGGTGGGGTTTTCGGCTGAACACCGGCGGAACAACATAATGCCTGAGATTCTTCGCTCCGCAAGCACGCCGACCCCACATGACGCATAAAAAAAACAATTGGAATTGGACGATAATTGTCGCTTCACTGCAATAACCGTTCAAAAACAAAGAAATTTAGGCGCAATTCATATGGGTCTTTGCCACAAAGAAAACAGGTTCATTTTTTATAAAAGCTTTTTAAAAATCCCCTGGTGAATTCCCCCGTACATTTTAAATTCCGGGGTAGAACGATGACACAAGGAGAAACGGATGAAACGGTTGATGCGTATTGCCACCCTGGTGGTTTTAATTGGAGGACTTTTTATGGCCTTCTCCCCGAAAAAAACATGGACCGATGCCGAAGCGGCTGACATTGCTCGGCGCATGCAAAAATACGTAATCGTGGAAATGAAATACGACCTCCGGCATCTTCCTGCCCGGGACAAGGAACTGCTGCAAACCCTCATCGAGGCCGGAAAATTAATTGACGAAATTTTCTGGCGGCAGACCTACTACGACAACATCCGCCTGCGGGAGGAAATCGTCCGTACCCGCGTGCCGGAGGACCCCGTGCGCCGCTTTTTCTTCATGCAGGCCGGTCCCTACGACCGCCTGGCGCACAATGAACCCTTCATGAACGTTCCCCCCAAACCACCCACTGCCGGCTTTTATCCCCCGGATATGACCAAAGCCGAGTTTGAACAGTGGCTTGCTGACCATCCGGAGGACAAAGAGGCCTTTTTGAGTCCCTACACCGTTATTGAACGGCGCAACGGGAAGCTGGTGGCGGTGCCGTATCATCAGGCTTACCAGCCCTTTGTTTCCCGGATTGCCCAAAAATTACGCCACGCCGCCACCCTCACCGACCATGAGGGGCTGAAGCACTACCTGCTCACCAAAGCAGACGCCCTGGAAAGCGACCGTTATTTTGACACCGATGTGGCCTGGATTGACATGAAAAACGCTCCCTACGATATGGTCATTGGCCCTTTTGAGGTTTACGAAGACGAACTGAACAACCTGAAAGCCAGCTACGAAGCCAGCGTGGAGATTGTGGACCGCGAGGAAAGCGCCAAACTGGATGTGTACACCCGCCACCTTTCGGAACTGGAAATGTTTTTGCCCTATGCGGACAAGTTCAAAAACAAAGAGGCGCACCTGACCTCTGCTTTTGCCATTGTGAACGACATTTACCGTGGGGGCGACATCCGCGTGGGCTACCAGCCGGTGGCGGCCAATTTGCCCAACGACCCCGAAGTACACGCCAAAAAGGGCTCTAAAAAAACCTTCTGGAAAAACGTGCTCAATGCGCGGCTGAATAAAATTATCTTCCCCATCGGGGAACGGCTGATTGATAAAGACCAGCTTCAGTACATGACCGGTCAGGGATTTTTTGATTTTGTGCTCATGCACGAAATCTCCCACGGATTGGGGCCCCGCTACGTGCACAACACCCAGACGCCGGTGAATGTGGCCCTGCGCGACCTGTACTCCTGGATTGAAGAAAACAAAGCAGACCTGGCCGGGCTCCACAGCCTGCGCTACTTCCGGGAACAGGGCATTATTTCCCCGGAAATGAAGCGCCAGCATCTGGTCAGCTACCTGGGCAGTATTTTCCGCACCATTCGCTTTGGCACCGGAGAAGCCCACGGCAAAGCCGCCATTGTTTCCCTGAACTTCCTGATGGAAAAGGGCGGCATTGAGTACAATGCCACCACCGGGCGCTACCGCGTGAACTTCAACAAAATTGACGACGCCATTACGCAACTGGCCGGGGAACTGTTAACCATTGAAGCCACGGGCGATTATGCCCGCGCCAAACGGCTGGAAGCGAAATATGCCGGTACACCGGATTTTGTGCAACGCTCCCTGGACCAGTTGAAAGACCTGCCCATTGACCTGGTGCCGAAATACGTCATTCAATGGTAACTGAAAGGCGCTGTCGGGTTCCGGTGCGCTACTTTCGGAACCCGGCAGATTTCTTCATGCTCTGAACGCTTCACTACCCCTGTTTGGAAATCAGCGTGCCAGCGGGGAATGCCCGCTTCTCCACACCAGGTAATGGATTTTTCCCGCTATTTGGATTTTTCTTTCCAACCATTAAATTGTTTTTCTTTGAACCACGAATGGGAAAGGATTACTGATGACCACACTCACTTTTCTGGGCGCCACCGGCACCGTAACCGGTTCCCGCTTTCTGTTGGAAATTGATTCGCACCGATTTTTAATTGACTGCGGCCTCTTTCAGGGGA
>WGBF01000408.1 GCA_015494485.1 bacterium
ATGTGGCGGGCGGCGGAGATGGCCGCGGCTTCCGTGACCCGCACCAGGTCCATTGCCAGATTCCGATGAATTTTTTCTCCCATTGACTCTTCCTTTCCGGTTTACCTGAACGTGTTGTGTGCCGGCAATTAGTGCGACGCCGGTGCCTGCTGAAGTGCCTGGCGCACGGTTTCCAGTTGACCGTACGACAGCAAATAGCGGGACTTTTCCACAATAAAATCGGCGTAGGCTTCAATAAAAGCTTTGCCCGGTTTGCGGAAGTCAAAATTTTCGGGATGGTCGCGGAAGTGCTCCCGATGCACCCGCATCCACACCAGGCGTCCGTCCGTGTCAATATTAACCTTGGTTACCCCCAGCGGTACTGCTTTGGCAAACTCCCGGGGATCCACACCGCGGGCCGAAGGATCCAAAGCACCACCGGCCGCGTTAATGCGTTCCACTTCCTCCCGGGGCACGGAACTGGAACCGTGCATTACCAGGGGGAAGCCCGGCAGCCGCTTCTGGATTTCTTCCAGTCGTTCCAGATAAATCCGCTGGTTCCCTTTGAATTTGTACGCACCGTGGCTGGTACCAATAGCCACCGCCAGGGAATCGCAGCCGGTGCGCTCCACAAATTCCTTTGCTTCATCCGGGTCGGTTAGGCGTGCATCTTTTTCATCCACGGCAATGTCTTCTTCCACACCGCCCAGTTGTCCCAGTTCGGCTTCCACGCTTACCCCTTTGGCATGGGCGTACTCCACCACCCGGCGGGTGATGGCAATATTTTCTTCAAACGGTTCGTGGGAAGCATCAATCATTACCGAACTGTAAAAGCCGGAATCCACACAATCGTAGCAGGTTTGCTCATCGCCGTGGTCCAGGTGTACGGCAAAGATGGCCTCCGGGTACATTTCTTCCGCAGCGCGAATAATATTTTCCAGCATTTTGACCCCTGCGTACCGCCGGGCCCCTTTGGAAATTTGAATAATGAACGGCGCCTGGGCTTTCATGTGCCCTTCAAACAAACCCAGCGCCTGTTCCATGTTGTTGATGTTGTATGCACCCACGGCAAATTTCCCGTAGGCCACTTTGAACAAATCGGATGTGGTCACAATCATCAAATATCCTCCTACGCTTTGGCTTTTCGCAGTGCGGTTTTTACCGCATTCACCACCGCCTGCGGGGTGATGTTAAATTTTTGGTACAATTGTTTGTACGGTGCTGATGCACCGAAGGTGGTCATCCCAATGACTTCTCCTGCATCCCCCACCAGGCGGAACCAGGGGTCCGGAATTCCCGCTTCCACCGCCACCCGCGCCTTCAGGTATCCCGGTAAAATCAGGTCCTGGTAGTGCTGGGGTTGGCACAGGAACAATTCCACACTGGGTACGGAAATCACCTTGGTCTGAATCCCTTCCGCCAGCAATTGCTGATGGGCTTCCAGGACAATGGCAACTTCCGAACCGCTGGCCAGAATCAACGCCCGGGGTTTTTCCGCATTGCGGAGGATATAGGCCCCCCGTTCCAGTTTTTCCGCACTATTGGCACCCTGAAGGGGGCGGGTAATGTGGGGCACCCCCTGGCGCGTCAGCACAATCGCGGTGGGTCCGGTGGTATTTTGCAGGGCCACCCGCCACGCTTCGAAAGTTTCCGCGGCATCGGCAGGGCGAATCACCGCCAGGTTGGGAATTGCCCGCAGGGCCGCCAGGTGTTCCACCGGCTGGTGGGTGGGACCATCTTCGCCCAGTCCAATGGAATCGTGGGTAAACACGTACACCACCTGCAGCTTCATCATTGCCGCCAGGCGGATGGCGGGCCGCATGTAATCGGAAAAAACCAGAAACGTGCCACCGAAGGGGATGAATCCACCGTGCAGCGCCAGACCATTCATGATTGCCCCCATGGCGTGTTCCCGTACGCCGTAATGAATATAGTTCCCGGCCGGATTTTCCCGCTGTACAATGGTATGGTGAGCAGTGAGGGTTTTGTTTGAACCGCTTAAGTCCGCCGAACCCCCGATGAGTTGGGGAATAGCCGCAGTGAGTTTCTCCAGTACCTTTCCGGAAGCCGCACGTGTTGCCAGCGGCTTGCTGGCATCAAATTCCGGTCGGAAGGTGTCCCACTTTGTTGGCAGGCGATTTTCCAGCCGCTGGAACAGTTCGGTGGCGACATCCGGGTAGGTCTGCCGGAAGCGGTCCACCAGTTGCTGCCACTGCTGGTATGCTTCCGTTCCCCGAAGTGCCGACTGCCGGGCAATCTTCAGCGCTTCTTCCGGAATCTGGAACCAATCGGCATCGGCGAAGCCCAGAGTTGCACGGGTAAGCCGCCATTCTTCTTCTCCCAGTGGTTCGCCGTGGACCTTTGCCGTGCCAGCCCGATGGGGACTGCCGTAGCCAATAACCGTTCGGCAGGCAATTAATGTGGGTTGTGTGGTGTTGTGTTTTGCCTGGCGAATGGCGGTATCTACAGATTGAACATCATGCCCGTCGGCTTCCAGCACCTGCCAGCCGTAAGCCCCGAACCGGTCCGTTACCCGTTCGGAAAACGCCAGGTCGGTACTGCCATCAATGCTAATGTGGTTGTCATCGTACAAAACAATTAATTTCCCCAGTCCCAGATGCCCCGCCAGGGAAGCGGCTTCGTGGGAGATACCTTCCATTAAATCGCCATCACTGGCCAGCACATAGGTAAAGTGGTCCACCACCGGGAAGTCGGGACGGTTGTACGTTTCCCGCAGAATCTGTTCCCCCAGTGCCATCCCCACTGCACTGGCAATGCCCTGGCCCAGGGGACCGGTGGTAATCTCCACCCCCGGGGTATGGCCGTATTCCGGGTGGCCGGGTGTTTTGCTGTCCAATTGGCGAAATTGCCGGAGGTCCTCCAGGGACACCTCATAGCCGGTAAGGTACAGCAGGCTGTAAAGCAACATGCTACCGTGGCCCGCTGACAGCACGAAGCGGTCCCGATTGGGCCAGTCCGGTGCGGAGGGAGCATGCTTCAGATGGCGCAACCACAGTACGGTGGCCACATCCGCCATCCCCAGCGGCATGCCCGGATGGCCGGAATTGGCTTTTTGGACCGCATCAATGGTTAGCAGCCGAATGGAATCGGCGACCCGTTTTAATTGTTGTATTTCGTATGCGGACAGGTTATCGGACGGTTGTTTTGCAAATCGTCTTGCGGCTTCCATGTTTAGCCCTCCTGTGAAATGCCAATGGTTTCCAGTGCGGTTACCAGATGGTACGCGACCAACATTTGCGTTAACGCCAGTGGATAAGAGCGTTTTTCCACATCGCCATCCATATAAACGCCCAGTTTCTCCAGATTCATTTTGGAAGCGGCGGACATTAAATGGCTGCCCAGTAATTTTTCCAGCTCGTCGGTTTTTTGGGCAGTGATATTTCCATCCACCTCCAGAATGTCGGCCGGTTTGCCCTCATCCCGACCCAGGCTCATGGTAATGGGTGGTTTGGGCGTACCATTGGATGCGGCATGCTCCAGCACATCGCTTAAATCCGGATGAGGGATGGTGGGCCGAAGCACCAGCCGCACATTGAGATGGGAATTGTCATTTTTGCGGTGTTCCGGCGGCGGATAAAAATTGACCACAATATCCGCATATGCCCGCTGGGGGTGAATATAACTGGCACTGTCGTGCTTTCGGGCTTCCAGAGCCTGCAGAACCTGTTCCCGGGTGTAACCCCGCTTGGTGGTGTCCCGCTTAATCTTCCATTCAATTCGCAGGGATTCTTCCGGCGCTAAAAATACTTTGACGTCGAAACAATCCCGCATTATCCGGGAATGGAACCCCAGGAGCCCTTCCACAATAACAAAGCGGGTGGGTTTAATATACTCCGGGGGATCGAAATCCCCCGTGGCATGGTTGTACACCGGTTTTAAGATGGGTTTGCCTTCGCGCAGTAACACAAAATGCTGCTCCATGATATCAATGTAATTACAGGCCGGATTCAGTGCGGTAATACCCATTTCCTTCCGTTGCTTCCGGTTGTATTTGTGGTAATCATCGCTGCAAATGGCGGTAACGTTTTCCTTGCCCAGTAAATTTACAATCCCCCGCGTTAAGGTGGTCTTCCCTGCAGCGCTGTCCCCCACAATACCCAGCATAATCGTTTTCTTGTTCACGACCATCTCCTTTCGTTTTAAATCCCCCGGCGCCAGCGGCATCAGGCAGCAGCTTGTGGTTTGTACACCACAAAACTAAACACCTGACACTGGCGCTTGTTGTCATAGCCCGTTAATTTGATATACGCATTGGGATTATTCCGCTGGCATTCTTGAATTTCTTCCAGGACCTCTTCCGGCGTTTCGGCATTAAAGAACGGCAGCTTCCAGAACGTCCAGTAAGCGTTTTCAGGTCCCGGCGTTTCCGTGTATTCAATTCCCGGGTACCACCCATTTTTAACAATATATTCAATTTGTTTTTTAATGTCTGCGTCGCTCATTTGCGGTAAGTAAGAAAATGTTTCCAGTTTCATGGATTGCTCCTTCCTGTTTTTATTTTATTGAATGGTTTCGCCCGTTAGCGGTCCAGGGAATCCACGGTATCGTAGTCGAATTTAATCTCTTTCCAGGTTTCCATGGCTTTTTGCAAGGCGGGTGAAAATCGGGCGGCTTCTTTTAGAATTTGGGCACCTTCCCGCAACAGGTCGCGGCCTTCATTGCGGGCTTTGACGGCCGCTTCCAGTGCTACCCGGTTGGCTGTTGCCCCCGGTGCGTTCCCCCAGGGATGCCCCAGCGTGCCGCCGCCAAATTGTAGCACCACATCATCCCCAAACAGTGCCACCAGTTCCGGGATGTGCCACACGTGAATTCCGCCGGATGCCACCGGCATGGTAGCCGCCATGGAAACCCACGGCTGGTCAAAAAAGATGCCCCATTCTTTATTCGCCAGCACAAAATCTTCCCGCAGTAAATCGGCCACGGCCAGGGTGGACACCCGATCGCCTTCCAGCTTGCCCACAATGGTCCCATTGTGCACGTGGTCCGCACCGACAATGCGCGCCCATTTGGCCAACACCCGCCAGTGGATGCCATGGTTTTTCTGGCGGTCAATTACGGCGTGCATCGCTCGGTGGGCATGTAGCAGTATTCCATTCCGCCGGCACCATTTGGACAGGGAGGCAAACGCAGTGAACCCTACCGTTAGATAATCCACCATAATAATGCGGGAGCCCAGTGCTTTGGCATCTTCGGCGCGGCGATACATCTCCTCCATATCACCGGCGGTCACGTTCAGATAATGGCCTTTGCGTTCGCCCGTCTCCGCCTCAGCTTTGTGCACCGCTTCCATTACAAAGCGGGCCCGGTCGTACCACCGCATGAAGGGCTGAGAGGTAATGTTTTCGTCATCCTTGGTAAAATCCAGCCCGCCGCGCAGGGCTTCGTACACCACCCGTCCGTAATTTTTGGCCGAAAGCCCCAGCTTGGGCTTCATGGTTGCCCCCAGGAGCGGACGGCCATATTTATTGAGCAAATCACGTTCTACCACGATCCCGTGGGGTGGCCCCTGAAAGGTTTTTAACAACACCGGCGGGATGTGCAGGTCCTCCAGCCGCAGGGCGCGGATGGCTTTGAAACCAAAGACATTGCCAACAATTGAGGACATCAGATTGGGCATGGACCCTTCTTCGAACAAATCCAGTGGATAGGCGATGTAGGCCATAAATTGATTCTCCTGCCCGGGGATGGGTTCAATTTTGTACGTGCGACCAGCGTACCGCGCCTGGTCGGTGAGGTGGTCCGACCACACCGTGGTCCAGGTTCCCGAAGACGATTCTGCCGCCACGGCAGCAGCGGCTTCTTCCCAGGGAACGCCTTCCTGGGGGGTAATACGGAACGCCGCCAGGACATCTGTGGGATTGGGAGTGTAATCCGGGTCGTAATAATAACGCCCCTGAGCGCTGTATTCCTTTACCCCGGCTTCAAAAAGGGCTTTATCCCCTTTGCCTCTGGTGGGATTACTGTTGGGCATATGCTGCTCCTTTATGTTATGGTGTTGGTTATTCGCAATTCCTTCCCGGAACGGTTCACCTTCCCTGTGGCGTAATGAGTTTCAATTTTTGTGCCATTTTTCATTTAGTTATTGCAATATTTTTTATTTTCATTAAAAACAGGTCCTTACGGCAGCATATTTCCAGATGAGCCCTTTACGGAATGCTTACCATTTTTTAGGATTGTGCCAAGGGCGTCCCACAATACTGCGACATACCCGACTCTTTTCGCAAGTGTTCCGACGGAAAAGCAACCGACTTTCATTAACGATTTGCCCCGGAAGTACCGGTTGCCGCAGAACCGGCTTTCCGGTTGTAATTATTTCCACCACACATTAACTTACCGGAGACCAAGATGATAACTGTAAGAGGAAATAGTGCAAGCAGGTATTTTGGTTATTGGTTCTCTGCTGTGGGATAACAGTCATCGAGAAGAATGGAGACATACCCATCTCAATCTTAATGAACAGATATATGTAAAGGTTCCCATCTGCTATGGGCGTCGCTCAAGCAAGCGAGGGAATACGTTTACAATGGTGTTAAGAAGTGATGCTAAATTGGGGCAGGCAGTGCTGTTGCCATGTCTTTCATCCGTGAAAAATGTAGAAGATCTGGCTCATGAAGCATCTGCTCTTTGGAAAGCTGAAAGGTCATCCGCTCAAAAAGGTGAAGTTGGAGTTTCATGGGGCTGCGTGGGTATACTTTTTCGCAGCGCGGATACACACATCAATCTCATGAAGAAATGGAGTTTGTATTTCGAAAACAATTCCAAAGGCCCTGTTGCTCCTGTTAATTCAGATGGAATATTGAGCATTCCCTGGCCGAAAAAACTTGACAATTCTCCCTTGACAGAAGTAGATATTATTCTTTCAACAGCAACTAAGGCGGAGAAAGCACTACCAACAGCGGAAGATATTGCTGACGCATGGATAAATCAGAACCATGGTTATGAGCGTTATTTTTTTGAAAATGTGAGACATGGGATAAGGACTGCCGAGGATTTGGAAATTTGGAGAAGAATAGAAGAGAAATCTCCAATGTGGTTAAGTAATCCAAATTATGAAGAGGTTATATTCCTATTGAAATCGGAAGTAGCATAATGTTGTAAAACTTGCGTATCGGCCTAGCCAGTCGTAGCTTACACCATTCATAGAATATTCTTGGAAGGAAATTGCCAACTCCGGGAACAAATCAACAGGATTTGCCATTAACAAGGTCAGCATAAGCGAGAATTCAGGAGGTGTTCAGCATTGAAACCGGCACAAAAATACTGGGATGGAATTAAAGCCATTTTAATTGCATTGTTTGTGGCGCTGGTGCTGCGGCAGTTTGTGATTGCTGCTTACAAAATTCCCACCGGCTCCATGGAAGATACCCTGCTCATCGGGGACTTTTTACTGGTGAACAAATTTGTTTACGGCGCCCAAACGCCGGACTGGATTGGCATTCCCTTTACGCGCGGCCACACCCTCATGGGACTGCCGACCGGGGTAGAATTGCCCAAATGGCTGCGATTTCGGTTTCCGGCATTAACCCATCCCAAACCGTATGACATAGTGGTGTTTAAATATCCCCGCGATCCCAAACTGGAGTACATTAAACGCTGCATTGCCGTTGGCGGCCAGACCGTAGAAGTGCGCAACAAAGAAGTATTTGTGGATGGCAAACCGTTTCCCAAACCACCCAAAATGAAACACATTGACCCCTACATTATCAGCCGGGATGATCCCTACGGCCGGGGCTTTCGGGTTTTTGAACCGGGATTGGGCAGTCGGGACAACTTTGGCCCCTACACGGTTCCCGCCGGTCATTATTTCATGATGGGGGACAACCGGGACAACAGCTCCGACAGCCGGGAATGGGGACCGGTGCCTCCGGAAAACATTG
>WGBF01000409.1 GCA_015494485.1 bacterium
AGCCGGCTCAGCTCAAACAACTCTTCAATGAGTTGATTTAACATGCGGGTGTTGTTCCAGGTAATTTTCAGGTACTGGCGCTGCTGTTCCGGAGTTAACGTTTCCCACTTCATCATGATGGTTTCCAGGTACCCCTGGATGGAAGCCAGCGGACTGCGCAGGTCATGGGAGACGTTGGCAATCAGTTGCCGGCGCTGCTCATCCTGTTCCCGCAGCTTGCGGAAGGATTCCCGAATGCGTTCGGCCATCCGGTGAAATGCCTGCCCCAGCTGGGCAATTTCATCCTTACCGCTTACGGATAGCCGGGTGTCCATTTCGCCCGAGTCAAACGCGGTTACTGCTTCCGTTACCCGACGCAGGCGACGCGTGAGCATGCCAAACACCAGCAGGCCAATCAGTGCACTGACCCCGATAAACAAAATGCCAAATCGCACGGAAGTGCGAAAAATATAGCTATTTAACACCATGGCGGCAGCGGAGTGGTACTCCTGACTCCCCAGAATGATGTACAAATACCCCTGTTGATTGCCATATTGGATGGGTGCAGCGGAAAACGGTTTAAACGTTCCCGGATGCCGGGGGTCTTCTCCCAATACCGGGAAATGCTCCGGCTGGGCCAGAAAGCGGCGGATGGGTTCCACCGACACCCGGTTCAACACCACTTCTTTGCCCGGTTCGGCAAAAAAGGCCAGAATGTGGCCGGTGGCGTCCAGCAGGTAAATTTCCACATTGGGATTCATCACCATCATAAAATGGATACGGTGCCCGGCTTCGGCGTGGTTAATGGAGTCCGTTAAAGCGGGTTGTAATTCCTTTGCCATATCCTGCGCCAGATTGCGGTTCAGACGCTGATCAACTTCCTGCACAAATTGCCGGGCGGTGTTGAACATCAACCAGATTTGCAGGCCGCCCAATACCACCAGCAAGGCCAGCAATACCAGAGCCAATTTCACATAAAACGAATGCCACCACTTCATTGCACATCCTCAGGTGGGTTAAAGCGATAGCCAATGCCCCATACCGTTTGGATATAGCGGGGATGGGCAGGATCGGGTTCAATTTTAGCACGAAGGCGGTTAATGTGGGAATTGACGGTGTGGTCGTATCCGGAAAACTGATAGCCCCACACGCGGTTCAACAATTCTTCCCGGCGGAAAGCGCGTCCGGGATACTGCATAAACAGCGCCAGTAAATCGAACTCCCGCACGGTTAACTGCACGGCCCGACCATTTAAGCGCACGTCACGTTTTTCCAGATCCAGCAACAGGGGCCCGAACTTCAGGACGTGTTCCTCTGCCTCATGGGGGGTTTGTTCCATTTCCACCCGGCGCAAAATGGCTTTTACCCTTGCCAGAAGCTCCCGAATGCTAAAGGGCTTGGTCAGGTAGTCATCCGCCCCCAGTTCCAGCCCGATAACTTTGTCTGCTTCTTCGGCTTTAGCAGTCAGCATCAGAATGGGGGTAGAAATTCCGGCCATGCGTAGTTTGCGGCAAATTTCCATGCCATCCATACCGGGCAGCATCACGTCCAGGATAATGAGGGCAAATTCCCCGGTTTGAGCCTGTTCAAAACCCGTTTGCCCGTCTGTAACAATCTCCGGGTGTAAGCCAATATCCCCCAGGTGTAACGCCACCAGTTCTGCGATGTTGGCATCATCTTCCACAATAAGCACCCGCCGTTGGGGGGTACTGGTGCCCGAAAGGTCGTTTTGTTGTTTGGTCTGCATCGTCATCATTTTAATGGGCTTTCGCTTAATTTCCAAGAACCGATTTACAGACAGGGCATAATGGACATTATACCCTGCCTGTACCGTGACTGTTACATGCGTTCGATGGTGATTTTGGCCACCGGGCCATCCCAATCGTAAATCTGCGGATCCAGATCGCCACGGCCGGTAATTCCTTCGTGCATGCGCACCGGTTCCGTGGTGGGTACCCGGACATGCGGACTGCCACAGCACGGCCCGGGAATATGATCTTTCAATTCCGTGTTGGCTTCGGTGCCGGCATCATACGCACGGGCGTACAAAATCTTTTCTCCGAAAATGGGCAGACGAATGGCATCCAGCGCTGCAAAGGCATCGTTGGTATTCACCAACATGCTCACCAGCGACAGGCGATGAAAACCCGGAGCGGCGGTGATTTCCACGGTCATGGATTGTCCGGGCAAAATAACGCCGCCACCTTTCTGGACATCCAGTACACGGCCATCATTTTCCAGCTTACTTACCAACGGTCCGTCCACAGCATCCTCAGCAATCTGACGCAATTCGTCGGATGCCAGGCGACCTACCCGAAACACGTGGAAACGGGGTAAATGAGTTGCCAGCACCGGTGGGGACAACGGCTGGCTGGCGCCAGGAGCGGTGGCGGGTGTAATATTTTCAATGGTTACCCGATACCGCACGCCCTGTGTTTCCAGTACATCCCCAGCGGGGCCTGGAAACGCCCGGCTTCCGGATTCAATGGCCGGATCGGCAATGGAATTGCCATCCATCATTTGTTTATCACAGCCCACCAGAAAAGCAAGGCTAAATACGGCCACAAACAACATCAAAAAAGCTTTCATAATACGTCCTCCGTTATTGGTTGCAGGAAAGATGGGCGAAAAAGATCACGAAAGATTCACAGGGATGTAGCAATTGTGTGGAAAAAGGAGGACAATTTACTCACTGAGAGAGTGATTCATGAAATACAACACCCCCGGAGTTACCGGGGGTGGCGGTTCATTTAAAAAAGTTCAGAATATTTGCTGTAAAGGAAGGTCTCAGTACCCTGCAGCCTGACCATCCTTGCGCGACTCCGAAGCGCCAATGTACACACTGTTTTTGGCATCAAACATAATGGCCTGATAACCACCGTATCCGCCAATGCTCCAGGCAATGCGGTGTCCCCGGCGGCGCAATTCACGAATTACTTCGTAATCAAAACCGGATTCCATGTACACCACACCACCATCGGTAATTTTCCCTCCGGTGGGCTGGGAGGAGCCCGCATGACGGATACGGGGTGCGTCGCCGGCTTCCTGAAGGTTCATTCCAAAATCAATAATATTGACCAGAATCTGTACATGTCCCTGCGGTTGCATATCCCCACCCATAACACCAAAACTCAAAAACGGCTTGCCATCTTTGGTTACAAAAGCAGGGATAATGGTGTGAAAGGGGCGTTTCCCCGGCGCGTAGGTATTAAAATGCCCTTCTTCCAGATTGAATAACTCCCCGCGGTCCTGCAGAATAAACCCCAGGTCATCCGGGGTCATGCCGGATCCCATGCCCCGAAAATTGGATTGAATGAGGGATACCATATTCCCCTCAGCATCGGCTACGGTTAAATAAATGGTATCCCCGTCGTGGAGTGCCGGATTTCCTGGCGGATAACTGCGGCCGGCACGTTTCATATTAATCAGTTTGCGTCGCTCCGCCGCGTATTCTTTGGATATAAGCCACTGCACCGGAATATCATTGAAAGCCGGGTCCGCATAAAATTTAGCCCGGTCCTCAAACGCCAGTTTTTTGGCTTCAATTAGCACATGGAGATAGTCCGCGCTGCCAAAGCCCATGCTGGCGATGTCATATCCTTCCAGAATGTTCAGCATTTGCAAGGCAGCAATACCCTGTCCGTTTGGGGGGAGTTCCCACACGTCGTACCCCCGGTAATTGGTGGAAACGGGCTCTACCCACTCGCTTTTGTGAGCGGCCAGATCCTCGTAGCTTAAAAATCCACCGTTGCGTTTCATGTAGTCCGCAATGGTTCGGGCAATTTCGCCTTTGTAAAACACATCGCGTCCTCCCCGGGCAATTTTTTCCAGGGTGTTGGCCAGATACGGATTGCGGAATATTTCCCCTTTGCGCGGCGCCCGTCCATTGATGGTAAAAATTTTCTCGAAATTAGGATATTTACGGAGAATGGGCACACTGCGCTGCCAGTAATAGGCAATCAATTCCGTCACCGGGAATCCCTCCCTGGCGTACCGAATGGCCGGTTCCAGAATATCCGTCATCGGCAGTCGACCGAATTTCCGGTGTAACTCGAACCATCCGTCCACACAGCCCGGTACCGTTACCGGCAATGGTCCGTGAGAGGGAATTTTTTTATAGCCGTGCTTTTTAAAATATTCCAGCGTCAGGGATTTTGGGGAGCGGCCACTGGCATTTAATCCATACAACTTCCGGGTTTTTGCATCCCACACGATGGCAAACAAATCGCCCCCAATGCCATTCCCGGTGGGTTCCATTAATCCCAGGGCAGCATTGGCAGCAATTGCTGCATCCACAGCGGTACCGCCTTTTTTCAGAATATCCAGCGCAATTTGCGTGACCAGTGGGTGGCTGGTTGCTGCCATACCGTGGCGGGCAATTACTTCCGATCGGGTTGCGAATTTTTTCCCGGTAATGCGGTCGCCACCAAACAGCATGGCAACGCTCAAACAAATAATGAACACAATTTTCATATTTTGCATGAAGCCTCCTCCAGGTTGATTTTGCCAGTTTGAAATGTAGGGGAAATCCCGGAAAAAACAAAAAGGGGGATGAAATTACCATTCGATTTTGCACCAGACTGCAAGAACATTCACAATAAATTTACAGAAATCAGAATTCCAATCGCCAAAACCCAACGCCTTTTCGATGGGATGTACCTTGAAAATCTCAGCAAACCGCATTACCCCCCACCCTCTGAAC
>WGBF01000410.1 GCA_015494485.1 bacterium
ATCAAAGCCTCCATATGAGGAGCGGAACTCTGAAAAGACACGGAACACCCCACACTGACGGTGACAACGGGGGCTACATCCGAAGCGCTATGTGGGATTTGTAACGCCTCTACCCGACGGTTAATCAATTTAGCCAGGTACTTCAGGCCCGGAACTTCCGTATTGGGTAAAATTAAAGCAAATTCTTCCCCACCGTATCGTGCGGCCAGGTCCGCAGGCCGGTGTGCTATTGTTTTTAAAACCGAAGCGACTTTTTGCAGGCACACATCCCCCTGCTGATGCCCATAGGTATCGTTGTAGCGTTTAAAATAATCCACATCCAGCAAGATTAAACCCAGGGGCGTGTCCTCCCGCTGGTGGCGACGCCATTCTTTTTCCAGAATTTCTTCAAAATAACGGCGATTTGCCAGGCCGGTTAATCCATCCTCCCTGGCAAGCCGACGTAATTCCCGGTTGGCTTCTTCCAGCTCCTCTTTTGTTTTTAATAATTCCAGTTCCCGTGCTTTTCGAATATCCATTTCCTGTTTTAACCGCAAAGCAGCGTGAACACGGGCCAGCAGTTCGGTCCGGTTTATGGGCTTACGGATGTAGTCAACAGCGCCCTTTTCAAATGCTTCGCTTAGATATCGGTCTTCCTGATGGGCAGTGACCATAATGACGGGAATATCCCGGAAGCGTTCATTTTTCTGCAGGTATTGCAACACTTCAATACCATTCATATCCGGCATCAATATGTCCAGTAGAATCAGTCCCGGTAAATTATCGCTGGTATTTAATGCCTCCAGCATTGGAGAAGCGGAAGCAAACAAATGAAGCGACGCATAGCCTTCTTTTGCAAGCAGTTTCTTCAACAATAAACGATTGGCAGGCAAATCATCTACAATATACACCGGATAGGCATGTTCCGGGCGGGTTTCAATGTTCTGAAGTGTTTCCCGGGAACGGTTATTACTCATGGAATACTCCCGGCAATTGACTTAAGCCAGTAAATACCATACGGTTTCAGTGTAAGCCGCAACACGTTATCCCGAACCTGAATTTCGTCGCGGGAAATTAAATCATACCACGCCGGCGTGGAAACCCCAATTTCTTCCAGCGGCAACACAATTTCCTGTTTTTGGGGGGTCACATTGGTTAAGCATAACACCCCGTATTGTTCCTGATTGTTGGTTCGCAACACCGCAAACACCCCGGACCCAAGGGCTAAAATCCGCTGGGGCGCATTGGGGTGAAATGCCGGCTCCTGAATCCGCGTTTTAATTAAGCGCACAAACCCATTGGTAATTTTATGGGTAGTGGTCTCGGGATTCTCAAGCGCTTCGAACAGGCTGGACCGATCAATATTCTTGCGATTGATGCTTCTGCGTTGCTTTTCCACCAGAACAGCATCCGCATCATTTTTGGATCCCAGTAGACCATGCAAATACACCCCAGGTACCCCCTGCAACACCAAGGCGATGGAACGGGAAGCCAGGTAACGCTGGACCTGCAGCTCAACCGGCTCCTCTGCATCTTCCCTGTTTATGGCACTAAACCAGGTAATATTTAATTCGTACGGACTCAGGGAGCCATCGCCGTTCCGTTTGTACGAAATAAATCCGCCGTGTTCCAATACCCGCATGGCCATGGCCTCAATCTGTTCATCGGTCAAAATATTCCGAACTGCCATCACCCCAATCCCATCGTGGCTATCCAGAAAATTAAAAAAGGTGGTATAGGGCGAAGGCGTTTCCAGGGAGGCTGCCCATCGGGTCAATTCGGTGGCATCGCCGGTCTGGAAGGTGTGCAAAACCAGTGGCGGAAGCGCAAAATTGTAAACCATTTGCGCTTCATCTTCCCCATTTCCAAAATAGGTGATGTTCTCCGCATGCGGCACATTGGTTTCGGTAATAATCGCCACATGGGGCGCAACAACATTCAAAATATCCCGGAAAAGTTTTATAATGGCATGGGTTTGCTGCAGGTGAACGCATTCCGTTCCCAGTTCGGTCCACAAATACGTCACGGCGTCCAGCCGCAGGATATCCGCACCCCGGCGCACATAGTACAGCAGAATATCCACCATTTTTTCCAGAACGCGATGATTGCGGTAATTTAAATCAATCTGGTCCGGGCTAAACGTTGTCCATACCCACCGTTCGCCGTTTAAGGTGCGGAACGGGGTTAACACCTCACTGGTCCGGGGTCGCACGATAATGCGCAAATGGTCTTCCGAAAGCTGGTCTTTGGTCGAAAAAACAATGAAAAAATCCTCATAATCCGGGTTCTGGTTGAGAAATTCCTGAAACCATCGGCTTTTTGAAGACACGTGGTTAAAAACCCCATCAAACATCAGCCGAAAGTTTTTCTTCAGGCGCAAAATATCATCCCAGGTTCCCAGGGTGGGGTCCACCTGCTCAAAATCCATCACCGCAAAACCTCTATCGGAAGAATACGGAAAAAAGGGTAAAATATGCAGGGTATTGATGGTACCTTTTAAATAGGTGGAACAAAATTCTTCCAGCGTTTCCAGCGGCTTTTTCTTGGGGTCGCGGATTAAATCCCCGTAGGTAATGAGAATCACATCCTTTTCCGTAAACCGGTTTTCCGGTTTGAATTCCTTTTCCCATTCAATCATCCCCGGCGATTTATGGGCATAGTACACCTTCATCAAGCGCTCAATTTCCAGAAACGCCTTCCAGGCCACATCCACGCCGTAAAGAAAAATCAGTTTATCCAGAATCCGTTCCTTGTAATGCCAGGGAATTTCCAGCGGGGGCCGCGAATAGTCCGGCTCCGGGAAATGGCATTTGCTCCAATCCAATTGGTTTTCCGGGATTACCTCAAATTTTTTCGATGCTTCCATGGTTCAACCTTCATTATGAGGCATGAGACACCGCATCCTGTTTTTTACGGAAATAATCAAACGCACAGTCCAGATTGTCACACTCCTTAAACACCTGGTCCAAATTGGTTACTTGAAGTAATTCCCGAATAAAATCGGTGGGATGAATGATGACAATATCGCCGCCGTTACTCCGAATGGTGGCAATTTTAGAAACCATGGCACCCAATCCTGCGGAATCGATGTAGTGAACGTTACTCAAATCATAAACAAAGAACCGTTCACCCGCTTCCACAAAATGCGCCAATTCCTTACGGATTCGGGTACCCACTTCCCCTTCAATACGAACCGGGAGTTTAAAAACCACTGCGGTTACCATTCCCTTGACAACCTTTTTCGTTTCCATAGCCTTCATCCCTGTTTTTTGATTTATTTTCGGCACATTACGGAAAATATTACCGTTCATTCCTATTCTCGGGAAATTTTATTCTCTTCTCTGTAAGTTTAGAAACAAACATCCTGAATTTTAAAAATGTTCCCTTCAGCATGGGTTAGGTGCATTTTATTTGACATACGTTAAGTACCAGTTCAGTCCCCTGCGGCAAAAATCCAGTTGATGAGCCCATTCCCGTAACCCATGGGGCTCCCGGGGATACATTACCAGTTGAACCGGGGCGCCAAAGTACTTCAGGGCGCGATACAATTCCCGCGCCTGACTTGCCGGAACCCGCAGGTCCCGTTCGCCATGGGCAATTAATGTGTGGGTTGTACTCCCCTTTGCGTATTTTAAGGGGGAACGACTCCAGACAAAGTTCAGGTCTTCGTAAGGCCATTTGCTCCAATGAACCAGAGCATTTTCGGCAGGGGTATCCGTGTTACCGATTTTAGAAATTTGATTGGAAATACCTGCGAATACAATCGCCGCTTTAAAGCGTTGGGAATAGCGCGTTGCCGCCCAGGCCGAAGTATATCCACCATAAGAACCGCCGCCAATTGCCACCCGGTTCGCATCCACCATTCCCCGGGCAATCAAGGTATCGATTCCGGCCAGGATATCCTGGAATTCTTTTCCCATCATATCCCAATGGTCGGCCATGGAATATGCCACCCCGCGCCCAATACTGCCCCGATAGTTGGGCAGCAACACAAAAAATCCCCGTTGGGCCAGTAATTGAACCCAGCTACTGTAATACGTATTCCATCCATTCAGCGAAGCCGACTCCGGGCCACCGTGCACCTGTACCTGCAGGGGATATTTTTTGCCGTTCTGATAGTGAACCGGATACACCAGAACCCCATAAATTACCAGACCATCCGGGCCTTTCCAGGAGATGGTTTCCTGTTTGCCCAGTGCCACCTTTGCCAATTTGGGATTATGATCTGTGATGGGGCGAACCTTCCGCAAGGTTTTCCCCCAGAACACTTCCGCAGGATGTGTCGGTGAACTGGCGGCAAATGCCAATGTTTTACCGTTGCGGGCAAAATCCACGGAGCGAAAGATAACTGGCGGTAGGGATTGGCGCCGCAGTTTGCCGGAAGGGATATCCATGAAATATAAAACGGTTGACGTTTTTTCAATGGTTACCAGGGCAATTTTTTTGGCGGACAACCATTTAAACCACACCGCGGTACCCGGAAATCCTTCCAGTAAGTTTTTGGGTTGTTTCCACCCCGTTTTATACAGGAATAAACTTCCGGGGTACGGGTCATGAAGCTGGGTAACCCCCAACCATGCCCAATATTGGCCATCGGGCGATTGTGCGGCAACATGCAATTTTCCGTCCGTATCGTAC
>WGBF01000411.1 GCA_015494485.1 bacterium
ATATAGCCCAGCAATCCTTTACCTTCCGGGTAATGAGCAATGCGTTTTCGTTCTGCATCGGAAATACCTTCGGTATAGAATTTTTTCACTTTTCCATTATTATCAAATAAGCTCAACGCCCCGTATTTTGCACCGGTTAATTTTTGCGCCCCTTTAATGATGGTACTCATGGCTTCATCAATATCCCGGCTGTCCGAAGTCTTCACCAGCGTTTCAATAAACGTCCGCATGTCACTAATTTTTTTCGTTACCCGTACTCCCATTCGGGCCAATGCTTTTTGAAGCTGCGTAATTTCATTTTCTTCTGGAAACGTAGGAATTTCAAAAAATTCACCTGTTTCAATTTCCTGGGCAAACTGGGCGCTTTCCGCAATGGGATTAAATAATTTGCGTTTTAAAATGAAATACAAGCCAATTGTAAGAATTGAGGCTGTTAATACAAGAATTAGAATAAAGCTTCGAATGCGATTATTTAATGAAACGATGGCCGGTGTAATATCATTCATCAATAGCATATTGGCCAGAGGCCGATTATCCACACCCTTTAATTCAATAAACCGCGCTACATAATGTTTATTTTGAAACTGATAATGTTTGGAATCAGGAGAAATCTGAATTTCATCCAGATATTTTAACAATTCTTTATCCGACGCAAAAACAGCTGTCCAATCGCCTTTTACCCCATAGGTACTTTTTCTAAATTGGGCATCCACCAGGCTCAAATTATTTTTAGGGATAAACAGCACATAGTTCGCAAGCATTGAATTCGTAATTTCTGTCAAGATATTGTAAACCGATCGACCCAATTCAACTGTCCCGATAAACTGATCATTATAATACAATGGTTCAACAACCCGTAACCCCAGGCCGGCTCGACCCAGTTCCAGCCCCACAACACGGCGCTGTTCCTCACCCGCCTTTACCACCGTTTTTCGGAAGGACGAAAGGTCATCGCCGTATTTATTTGGGTTATGAATACGGACAAAGGAAATGGCGCCTGGCAAATGAAACTGAAATTGCTCGATATGATACTGGGGTTTTAATACGTTATCGTAAAACGGTTTTAAAACAGCCACCAAAGAATCCCGATTGCGTTCCGCAAAAAAACGAATCACTTTCGGATTTTTCTCGATGAGTTGAATCGCCAGTTCCAGATTTCGGCCATTACTTTTAATAGCATTTCGGATAATATGTTCGTAACCACTGCTTTTACTTATTTCTTCTTTCACCATCAAATTTTTACCGGAATGGCTCATAAAATAAGTAACCGCAATAGTACCAACCGTCATACAGCTTAAAATTGTAGCAAATAACCGGAATTTAATGGAATTGAATAATTTCATACATACCCTCCCTGCTCAATATGTGGTTGCGTTTAGAGGCGTGATACTGACAATCCATGTCTTAAAATTCCCTAATTCTTTTGTTACATACGATGTTCATTATCGAATAGTGAAAAATAATGTTGAGTATTTGGATAAATTATCACATTTATTATTGTATTTGGAAAGGATGGTGTTTAATAATAAAAACAATTCTGAATTTTTATTTCTATTTTATTCATTGAAGTTATCGTTAATCCACACCATACCATCAGAGCGAATAAATCGATTTTTCCATTAAAACATTAATTTTGATTTCGATTTAAATCAACAGAAGTGATACCCGAAACAACTAATAAAAGATAAATTCAGGCTGGAATAACCAGGAAAATATCCAGGCCTCCCCCCTTCTTTAACCTTTCGGGGATCAGCCAATATGGCTTAATAGGAATTTGTGTTACACGCTAAAGTTAAAAGCACTTCCCTTTTTGGTTGGGCTGAGGGAGGTCTGTGTTATTATAAAGCTGAAGAACAGAAAAAAACAGTGCAAATCTCATGCGGCCCCGACAGATTCAATCAACCGGATCAAATAAACCAACATCCCAAAAAGAGATATCATTTTTTAATATTTCAGAACTTACGGGTACAGAATGTAGTTTTCCCGGATTTCCGAAAATGTTTTCTCATCCGGTCGCCAGGATGCTTCCAGGGATTCCAGAGATTCCAGATGTTCAATTCGTTGCCGCAATGTTTTGCTTCCCAATAGAATATCTATGGGCAATTTGTGGTATTCATATTCATATGGCGGTTCCTTCCAGCGGAATTTATCGGGGTAACATTGAATTGCTTCCCGAATAACAGCAACACCGGTTAAAAAGGGCTTGAATGCTTTCCGGTCGGTCACATGAATGAAACACCCCTGGCATACCTCGCCACCGTATTTCTGAAACGTCGGTTGAAATTCAATAGGGCGGAAATACACACCGGGCAGTTCATACTCATTTAATTTTTCCGCAATGTGCCAACCATCCATCCAGGGTGCTCCAAATATTTCGAACGGGCGGGTGGTACCGCGCCCTTCGGATAAATTGGTGCCTTCCAGTAAGCACATGCCCGGATACACCACTGCCGTTTCTACGGTAGGCATATTTGGGGAGGGCATAGCCCAGGGGAGCCCGGTTGCTTCAAAATACATGTCCGGTGCCCAATTTTTCATGGCAACCACCTGAAGGTTCAATTGTGGATAATATTCGCTTTGTAGCCAGCGGGCAATTTCACCAATGGTCATTCCATGGCGAGGGAGAATGGGCTTTAGTCCCACAAAGCTCAGGAAATTTTCCTCCTGTAACGGGCCTTCCAGCGCTCTTCCAATAGGATTGGGCCGGTCCAGTACCCATACTTCAATTCCCTGCTCAGCACATGCTTCCATGGTTAATGCCATTGTCCAGATAAAGGTATAATAGCGCGCCCCCACATCCTGCAGGTCAATGACCATGGCATCCAGGCCGTCCAACATTTCAGGTAATGGTTTACGGGTTTCGCCATACAGGGAATATACCGGCAAGCCGGTCCGCGGGTCGGTAAAACTTTGCCATTCAATCATATTATCCTGGGTATGCCCCCATAGCCCATGTTGGGGACCGAATACTGCCTTTACAGTGATAAGGTTTCGCGCTTGCGCGTCCAGGAAAACATCCATGATATGCTGGAACCGGCGGTCAATCGAAGCCTGATGGCACAAAATTCCAACGCGTTTTCCCTTTAATCCAGCAAATTCGGTGCTTTGTAATACATCCAATCCGGTCTGAACGTTCATTTTTCCATCACCCCGTTATCTTCCATTGCAGGGAGGGATATTACAAAAATCACTCCCCGAAATCAAAGAAACCTTAAAGTTGTACCTGGAATGCAGTGAAATAACAAAAAATTTTCCTTCCGCCTATTTTATTAATAATTTCTGGAATATTTAATATAGCACGAGGTAATTCGCATGGAAATTCTGTTGAACAATAAGGTTGCACTGATTACAGGCGCGACCAGTGGTATCGGAGAAGCCACAGCCCGATTGTTTGCCCAATGTGGCGCTGCTTTGTTTTTAACCGGTCGGAATGCGCAAAAACTTTCCGAACTACAGAGCGAGCTTGGTGAAATAACCTCAGTAAACACTTTAGCAGGTGACGTGGGGGATGCTGCTTTTCGTGAACAGCTGGTTCAATCCTGCGTCCAACACTTTGGCAAACTGGATATTCTGGTCAACTCGGCCGGGATTATTGATACAGGGACTGTAGAAAATACGCCGTTATCGGCTTACGAAGCGCTAATGAACGTCAACCTCACTGCCGTTTTTCACCTGATGCAGCTGGCAATACCGGAATTGAAAAAAACCAGGGGCAATATTGTCAATGTCTCTTCCGTGGCCGGCCCCCGGGCGTATCCCGGTATTGCGGCGTATTGCATTAGCAAAGCTGGTGTGGACC
>WGBF01000412.1 GCA_015494485.1 bacterium
TATCGGTCTGTTGTTGGTTTGAATTAAGTTTCTATTTTATGGCGTAACCATCCCAATATTAAAAAGGTAAAAATGGTAATGAAAATGCCCTCCACAAACAAACCGGCGCCAATGGTTAAGCCAATGGCAGCCACTACCCAGATAGAGGCTGCTGTGGTCATGCCCCGCACGGATCCGCGGTCCCGGATGATGGCACCGGCCCCCAGAAAGCCGATACCGGTAACAACCTGAGCCGCAATCCGGGAGGGGTCCACCCGTAAATCGCTACCCACAGAAAGCGACACAATCATAAACAGGGCACTGCCCAGGGCCACCAACATCTGGGTGCGGATACCCGCAGGCTTGTTATCCCGTTCCCGTTCCAGGCCAATAAGGCCGCCACACAGGCCGGCGACTAAGAGTTTAATAATATTCAACAATGCCGTTGCACTGAGTTCCATAATGGGTCCTTTTTATTTCCTTAATAATAATATTAAGCCCGGGCATGGAAACTGTCAAATTATTTCGGGATTATTCCCGGGACGGATGACCATACCGGCGGTTCCGCCTGCAACCGCAGCCATTCGTAAAGCCCCTGTTGCACACCGGCCTGCCGGCGTAAGGCCCGGGCCAAACCGGGTTTGTGGTGTTGGAGGTGCTGAATATAGCGATGGAGCGTTCGGGTGGCAGCCGGTAGGGGATAGGATTCGTACAGCGCCTGAACATATTCGGCAAAGCCCGGTGAACCGCTGCGCACAGCCCACCAGTAAAACAGGGGCAGCAATATGTTTACCGTAAGCTGGTGGAAGCGCTGAGTGCCCATGGTGCTTGCAGGTACCGGATGAAGTTTTTGTTCTGTGTGGAGGTGGTGTATTAAGCCAGGAGGCATGGGGCGAATGAGATGCCCCCGCCACTGTTTTTGCAACCAAGTCAGCGGACGTCGTTGTTCAATATCGGCTTTGAGTTGGGCAAACAACCCGCCGGGAGTATGGGCATTAAGATACAACAGGGTAGCCAGGCTGGCCAGGCGTAGCCGGGGGCGGTTATTGGGGCGCACCCCGCCAAAATGCCACTGATGCGGTTTCAGGACGGGGAATAGGCCCTGCCGTTTCCACGGATCGGTTTGGCCTGGTGGCAGTGCGGGAGCCGGCAACCCGCTGAGGTACATCAGGAACTGAAACAGCGTTACGGGATGACGAAGGACATTGGGAACAGTGGCCAGTTTGGACGGGGGCATTTCCCACATGAGGCGGGATAACGGCCGGGTATTGTGGGGATACCCCAGTGCTTCTGCAATGCCAATGAACAGCATGTCTTCCGGAGCAAAGAAATGGTGCCAGTCGGCAATCCGGCGGGCTTTTCGGAAGAAACGCTGGCGGCTAAGGGCAACCAATTGAGATAGCCCGGGAACTTTTGGGGTGGTTGCACGCATATAATGGGGTTTGTGAGTGGAACGATGTTCCATTAGTAAGACCCATTGGGAATACGGGATGGTGATCATCTCCGGGAATAGGACGTGATGGCATTGCTGTTCCAGAGATACGGGGATGTGTTGGGGACGCTTCAACAGGATGTGAAGGACGACCCGGTGGTAGCGGGTGTCCAGATGATGACCGTGCCGGAACCATTCGTCGATGGTGCGGTGAATTTCAATGTCGCCCCGTATTCGAACGCCATTTACGGCTATGAGAGCGTCCTGAAAATCGGGGCCTTCAATGGGGTTCCAGGTTCCGGTGGAAATTATTTGAACCTCTTGCCCCGTTAAGGAGTAGAAGAAGTGTTTTATCAGGGAAGGCATTTGGATTGTTTCATGTAGCCAGAATTCGGGAATCATCTGATAAAAATAATATTATTACGGCATTAATATAATATTTGTAATTAACAGTTTCAATGATTAAAATACGAAAGGACGAACTCATGGGAGAAGAAATGAAAGAACAACTGCAGTTCGGCAAGCAGCTGAAGAAGCTGATGACGCAGAAAGGATGGACACAGCAGCAGCTGGCAACCCTGCTGGGAGTGAGCCAGCCGGCTATTTCGCAATATTTAAAGGGCCGTATTCCGCAGTCGGATGTTTTGCTGCGCCTGTCATTAATCAGCGGCAAGTCCATGGAATATTTATTAACCGGAAAAACATCCGGCCGAGAAGTGCCGCGCGTGGCAGAAGGAAAGGAAGGATATGGCGACGAAGGGCGATTGCTGGAATTGTGGCGCCAGTTGCCGGAGCCGGTTCGGTCGGCCCTGTTGCAATTTTTACAGAAAGTTGTGGAAGGGATGCATTAATACTCCCGGGCCGCTAAAAACTCCACCAGTTTCCGGAGCGGGGAAGCCGTGCCGGAGGCAGCGACCTGGTTGAGGGCATGGAGGCTTTTATTCAGGTATTCCCGGGCAACCTGCCGGGTTTCTTCGATAAGCCCCAGCTCCTCCAGTGCCTGCCGAAATGCTTCCGGGGAGGTGAAGGCTTCGAAATGTGCCGGATACCGCTGGCGAAGGTCCGGTGAGCGTTTTATTTCCTCCTGGTAGCGAATGGCAAAATAGGTTTTCTTGTGCATTTTAAAGTCGCTGCCAACGGTTTTCCCCAGTTTTTCCGGCGAGGCAATAAGGTCCAGTAAATCATCCTGAATCTGGAAGCCCACGCCCAGGTAGTAGCCAAATTGCCGCAACCACTCAATCTGGTCGGCTGTTCCACCCCCCACAATGCCGCCCAGCTGACAGGCAACCTGCAGCAGCCAGGCCGTTTTCTTGGTAATCATGTCCAGGTACTCTTCCAGGGAAACATTGGGCTGGTTTTCAAACTGTTTGTCCAGTGCCTGGCCTTCGCACACTTTGACCAGAGCATCACTGAATACCCGGGTTACCCGGGGAATGGTATCCGGTGGTGATTTTAACAATTCCTGGTAGGCCAGCCCCAGAAACGCATCCCCGACCAGAATGGCCGTACTTTCGTCCCACCGGGTGTGAATGGTGGGACGGCCCCGACGCAGCGCGTCTTCATCCATAATGTCGTCGTGAACCAGGGTGAAATCGTGAAATAATTCCACTGCGGCTGCTGCCGGAAGGGCATCGTCGATGTTTCCCCCCACAACCTGAGCCGCGTGCAGGGTAAGGAGCGGCCGAACCTTTTTCCCGGGGGTTTCCAGGAAGTACATGACGGGTTCTTTTAAATACGGTGGAAGCGTGGGAGGAACGGCATTCTCCAGTTGGCGTTGAATGCGTTCAATCAGGGGACGGGATTCCTTTAAAAAATCATCCACCGCTGGATTCCTTTTTATTGGTGGGATCGGATTATTTCAATAATATCTGAAGGGGATTTTGCATTCATCATCTGCTGGGGAACGTCCGGGTCCTTGAACATGCGCGTGATTTGCGCCAGAATGCGAATATGGGGACCGCTGGTTTCCCGCGGCGAAAGAACCAGAAAAATAAAATGAGCCGGTTTCCCGTCCACACTTTCGAATTCAATACCCTGACGGCTTAAACCGAACGCCAGCAGGACTGTATCTACAGCATCGGTTTTGGCATGGGGTACCGCCAGGCCGTTTTCCAGACCGGTGGATAAATATTGTTCGCGTTCAATCAAATCCTTCAGTGCCAGCTCCCGATCTTTCACTTTCCCCGCTTTTACCAGCAAATCCAGCAGTTCTTCAATTGCCTGGTATTTGTCCGTTGCCTTCAGGGATAGCGTAATTAGTGATTCATCCAGTAAATCCACCGTATCCATATGCACTCCCGTTAAATTTGCCTGAAATGTAATATCTGCGCCGGTTAAAATCAAAAGCGAATAAAAACCGTAATACCGGTTGTGTACCGTTCCGGGAATGAAATAACCATTTGACATCCCCCCCGGAACCCGTAAATTGAGAGTCCATCACCAAACAGGGGAGACGATATGTTTCAACAGGATACGCTGAAAGGGAAAACCATTTTAGTTACCGGCGGCGGCAGCGGGCTGGGATTGGCCATGGCCACCCGCTTTGCGGAACTGGGTGCCAATGTGGCCATTTGCGGCCGCACGGAAGAAAAGCTGGTCAATGCCGTTAAACAACTGGCCCAATACGGTACGCAGGTAGCGTATGCCGTGTGCGATGTGCGTGACTTTACCCAGGTGGAAGCCATGCACCGCCATCTTCTGGATGAATTGGGAACAATTAACGGGTTGGTGAACAATGCCGCGGGTAATTTTCTGGCCCCGAGCGAGGAATTATCTCCCAACGCCTTTCGGGCAGTGGTGGATATTGTGTTGCAGGGAACCTTCAATTGCACCCGCACCGTTGGGAAATACTGGATTGACAACCGCATTCCCGGAACCATTTTAAACATTGTGACCACATATGCGGAAACCGGATCCGCCTTTGTGGTGCCATCTGCGGCGGCAAAAGCCGGGGTCCTGGCCATGACGCGTAGCCTGGCGTACGAATGGGCAGAATACGGTATTCGCGTAAATGCCATTGCACCGGGCCCGTTCCCCACGGAAGGTGCCTGGA
>WGBF01000413.1 GCA_015494485.1 bacterium
AGGTGACGGTAATTGGAACGGGTGGGTTGGCCGCTTTGATTGCGGAGCGGTCCCAATTTATTCGGATTGTGGAGCCAGACCTGGTGCTGGATGGCCTGGTACGCATTTATTTCCGAAATAATGGAAATCGCACATCTGCGTGATAGGTTCTTTTCCCGGTCTTTAACACAAATCGGTTGATTTATTCTATTCAAAAATTCACATATTTTAGCGATTGAAAAAAATTTCATTAGATTATCCTGGTTTTGCCAGTTAAATTAAGTCAATTCAATGAATTAATTACAATGTCTGGACAGGAAATTTTAAAAATAATTATTCAGTCTTCTTCCAAAGAGCTGTTTCAGCACCTCCAAAAACAGCTATTGTATAAAAATGTAGAGTTGTTTTACCTTCCGCAACTTATTCAAATTGAAGCCTTTGTACAACGGCTGAAGCCCAATCTGGTGATTTTACATCTGGATGAAAATCCCGGAAAATTTACACTGGTGGAAAAGGTTCTTAAAAAATTGAGAACTCATACCCGGTTGTGGTACATCTTTCTGTACAATAATCCCATCAATGTGGAAGCTTTAAAAGCCAGCATTCCGGGTAACCGCTTTTTAATGCTTCCGGCAAATACCGATGTGAGCCACATTGTTCATAATTTAAACTTGCTCCGGGATGTTACCTCGAATCTTAATGTGCTGAAAAACAAAGTTGAAATTTCAGAAAATTTTAACTATTGCCTGAAGCTCATTCAGAAAGAAAACAATCTGGGGGATTTGTTTGAGCGGCTGGTGAATTTCCTGCCGAAATCGGTGTTAATGGATTACTGGGCTCTGTTTGCTGTGGATGAAACCATGCAGAATGTGGGGCATTTTGCCCAGTTTATTCCCCCGATCCGGCGCCAGAAAGCCGTTATCACCCCCAATCTGGAACGCCTGGCCCGCATTTTTATTCACAAGGGAACCCCGGTCTCCCTGACGCCCCAGGATGACCCACAGTTGTTTAATAAGCTGCATACCTGGGGGTGGCCGGTTAAGCGGTTTTATTTTGTCCCGATTAAAGACCAGCAACAGGTAATTGGCGGATTTTTTGTAGGGAGTCTGGAAAATCGCGAGTTAAGTTCGCCGGAAATTTTGCTGTTGAACGACCTGGCTGCAGCTTTGGCCCAGAAAATTGTTCAGCATTATTTGCACACAGAAAGCCGGGAAAACTACATCGGAGAATTTTCCGATCAACTCATCCTAAACCGTTTTTCGGAAGATTCCATTTTTTACCATGCCTGCCGCATGTTAAATCAGGTATCCGGGGCACAGAGTACTGTGTACTGGCAATTCAACAAAGGATTTGGCTTTCTGTTTCCCAAATATTATTACTTTGACCAATCCAAGGAAATCACCGATTCCATCGAGAAAAATGTTATTTTTATTGAGAAAGAAACGTACTTCCAGCGGATTTTTAACCTGAAGAAAATGCAGATGCTGCAGGACGTTACCCACAACGAGCGCTTTTCGGAAGGACTCCGGAAAATTTTTGCTACTCTGCATTACCACAACATTCTATTGGTTCCGGTAAAAGCGTACAATGAAGTGATTGGCGTGTTCATTTTAAACAAAGAGGGAGCTTCCCAGGAATTTAGTGTGTGGGAACGCCACCGAATTGAGGAAATTCTGAATCGGGTAAGTAAGGTACTGGAAGATACCCAGATTGTTAAAGATGCCCAGCTGAAATTAAAGCAGCTTTCCCGGATTTTCGAACTGGGAAATGAGCTGAAAATGGACCTGCCTCTGGCGGAAATTGTAAACCGCATTCTACAGAATGAACGCAAATCCCTGGGATGGAATGATATTGCGGTCTTTTTAAAGGACGAATTGTCGGATATGTTGCATCTGGTGGCAAAAATCGGGTTTGATGATACCCAGGCGTTGCCAATTGATTTTCAGCAACCGGTGCCGGAGGAAAAACTTCAGCTGGTATTAAACCGATGCGAAAAAATAAGCAGCAGCTATTTTTACAATGTGGAACCTTTGGGAAGCAGCGGCGATAATGGGGGCAATGTGGTACCGATTGAAATGCTGGACTGGAAACCCGGGGACGTGCTTATCGTTCCGCTGGTAATGCGCAACAAGGTATTGGGGTACAAATTTATTGCGGACCCGGTAGATCGATTGAAACCGTCCAAGGACAGGGTGGTGCCGGTTGAATATTACGCCAACCAGATTACCATTGCCATTGAAAATGCCCAGTTGTACGAAAAATTACTGGCCAGCGAAGAACGGTACCGAACCCTGGCAGAGACGATGAGCCTGGGGTTGGTTACCAGCGGATTAAACGGAAAAATCATGTATGCCAATCCCGCATTTGAAGAACTGGTTACCAGCCGGAAAAAAAGCGTGGTTGGCCGCCGCCTGGATACCTTTTTTACCAAAAAATCCCGCAAACGGTATTTTGAAATTGCAAAAGAATTGTTGGCGCCGGAGAGTGATGCCTCCCACCGGGTGGAAAATGTGGAGCTGGAGCTTATTAGTAGCCGAAAAGAAATAATTCCTGTGTCCGTGTATGCCTTCCCGTATTTTCAAAATGACCAGAAGCGCGGCTTCTTTATGGTGGTGCACGATTTGCGGGAAGCCAAGCGTCTGGAAC
>WGBF01000414.1 GCA_015494485.1 bacterium
CAATTAAATAACCGGCAGAATTCAGAATGGGTACCCGTAAATAATCGGTCGGGTGGTGGACAAAAAGGAAAAGGGAAAAGGTAAACACGGATTTGGCCAGAATGTTGAGTAGAGTAATGAAACGCATCCGTTCCATACCCTGGAAAAACCACTGGGGAAACAGCGCATTTCCGTACACCATGCCAAAGGTCAAAATGTACAACCAGACATCCTGGCGAAACCGGGGGACGACCAGAACCAACCCCAGCAGAACACCGAATCCGGCGCTTCCCAGAAGTAATTTGTTCCACAACACGCCATTAAAAATGGTGTTCACGGCCTGGTGGTCATCCCGTTGAATGGCAATCTCCCGCGGTGCGGAGAGGTTAAATCCAAAATCGCTAAATAAAATGAAGTACTGAATGAGGGCCTGGGCAAACATGACGGCGCCAAATCGCTCCGCGCCCAGCATCCGAACCAGATAGGGAATGGCAATTAACGGAAGCAGGTAATTGGCTGCCTGAAGTAACGACAGGGAGAACACGTTGTCCGCCAGCCGCTTTTTGTCCGCGCTTAACGCGTTTAGTCGCTTGAACATGGCATCGTTTATTTCATTTGCTGTGAAGATATTGCGCAGGGGTGGGGATTCCAATGGGATTTACAAAATGTAACGCGGACACTACCGTTGCCACCAGCGCAGATGGAGGTTTTCACCGTCGAATTCGGCGTAGGTAAAATGTTCCATCCAGTCCCCCAGGTTCACGTACACTTTGGGCCCAATCTGCTGAAAGTTGGGCATGTGCAGGTGCCCCATAATCACGTAGTCAAACCCTTCACGGAATTTCTGTTCCGCCAGTTCAATGTAATCCTTGTCATCCACATTGCCGTAATTAAAGGTGTGTTCACGGCTCAGGCCGGATACCCACTTGGCAAACGGAATGCCCAGGTCAGGATGAATAAGACTGTAGAGGAAAATGTTTATTTTGGAACGGAAGATTTTTTTCAGAAAGCGGTAGCCACGGTCGCTGCGGGCCACGCCATCGCCGTGGTGAATGTAAAACCGTTTACCGCGGATGGTCATCGCTACCGGATCCATGTGCAACTGGCAGCCGATTTCTTTTTCCATGTAATCCCGCATCCAGAAATCGTGGTTGCCGGCAACATAATGCAATTCTTTTCCCAAGATGCGGAGCTGATTTAACGCACACAAAACGGACGTGTAACCGCGGGGGATGACGGTCCGGTACTCAAACCAAAAATCAAACAAATCGCCTACAATGACCAGGCGTTCCCCATAGGTGGAAACGTAATCCAGAAATGCCAGCAGGCGTTTTTCTTTTTCCTTTTCCAGCTTGATTTGCGGTGTTCCCAGATGCACATCCGAAATAAAAAACGTACTCGCCATGGTCCTGCATCACCCGTTGTTTGTCACGTCCTGTGGTCCCCGTGTCAATTCAATTGACAACCCTGTATTCTCATCGTAAATTTCACGCTATTTAAAGTGCTAAAATAGCCGAATTCGTTTTTAAATATCAAGAAAAGAAATAGAAAGACTCCGGATGAAAATAGAAAACATTCGCAACTTTTGCATCATCGCCCACATTGACCACGGGAAGTCCACCCTGGCGGACCGATTGCTGGAATTTACCGGTGCCTTGCACCAGCGCAAAATGACCGAACAGGTGCTGGACAGCATGGACCTGGAGCGGGAGCGGGGTATTACCATTAAAGCCCACGCGGTGCGGATGGAATACAACGCGCCGGATGGTAAGCAGTACATTTTTAATTTAATTGACACTCCGGGGCATGTGGATTTTACCTACGAAGTCTCCCGTAGCCTGGCGGCGGCCGAAGGGGCATTGCTGTTGGTGGATGCGGCCCAGGGGGTGGAAGCACAAACCATTTCCAATTTGTACCAGGCCATTGATAATGATTTGGTGATTATTCCCGTCATCAATAAAATTGACCTCCCCAACGCGCAGGTGGATGCGGTTAAGCATCAGATTATTGAATTGATTGGCTGCGACGAAGAGGAAATCATCCTCACCAGTGCGAAGACCGGCCAG
>WGBF01000415.1 GCA_015494485.1 bacterium
TCGTGAACCCGAAAAATGGTAGCGCCGTGTTGCCAGCCCACAAGATTCGCGCCAATGGTCCCTCCCAGCCGATGCTCCGGATTGGGCTCATTCACTAACTTACCGATAAAAGATTTCCTGGATACTCCCAATAACACCGGATATCCCCAAACCCGAAATTCCTGAAGCCGCCTTAAAATTTCAAAATTATCTTCCCATCGTTTTCCAAACCCAATTCCCGGATCGACAATGATTTGCGTTATCCCATATTTCAACGCAAACGCAATTTGCCGGTCCAAAAAGGCGATGAGTTCATCCAATAAATTGGTGTAATGAGGATTTTTCTGCATATCCCGTGGCGTACCCTGAATATGCATCAATACGACCGGAACGCCAAAATGGGCCACCACTTCCGCCATGCGCGGATCAAAACTCAGCGCACTAATATCATTAATAATATGTGCGCCGGCCTCCAACGCGCGGCGTGCCACTTCGCTTTTGTACGTGTCCACGGAAATGATGACATCCGGATATTCCCGGACAATCGCATCGATAACCGGCCCGATACGCTGCCACTCTTCTTCTAACGAAACACGCTCGGCACCCGGCCGGGTGGATTCCCCCCCAATATCCAGCCACTGGGCCCCTTCCCGCACCAATTGATGTGCCCGTTGAACAGCGGCATCTACCGACAAAAATTTTCCACCATCGCTAAACGAATCGGGAGTTACATTTAACACCCCCATCCACAAGGGGGCTTCAATGGGGATTTCCCGATTTCCGGAACGATACTGCCACTGATTTTTATTCAGATTATTCAACAACTGCTGCAATTCCGCCGTGAGCAAACCATCGGGATGCTTTTCCTTCACAAAGGCTATGAATGTTTCCAGCTCAAATTGCGGCAAAATCAACAGGACGTGCTCATTGCCTTCCACAACAAAACACGTATTCTTTCGGAATGCACGAAGGAGGCTTACAAAATCATTAGAGGGTTGATGAAAACGCAAACCACAATACGGCACCGGCGAATCCGCAATCTGATTCCCGATGGCTACATCCGCGCCCAATCCCTGGAGTTCCTGGTGCCAGTCCTGGCGATTCAGACCTGCCAGATAACGCAATTCCTTTATTCCCTTTATTGTGGAATGGGCATTCCAAGTTTTTTCAGGCAGTCCCGTATTCCCTTCATCGCCTCGTAGGCGTAAGCATCATCCGGACCGGTTTTATGCGCCACACGATACCGAAATTCCCGTAATGCCCGCTGGCAATCGCCCTGCTCGCGGTAAATCTCTCCCAGGTACAGGTGAGCATCCAGATAATCATCGATAGCGATTGCTTGCCGAAAAAAACTCTCCGCCTTAGTATAATTCCTTAAATTATAGTATGCAACTCCTAAGTTGTATTTTGTCAAAGAATTACGTGGATTTAAGGAGTCCGCTTTCTGAAAAACAGCAACTGCCTGGGAGTACTGACGAATCATTAAATAATATTTCCCCAGCAAATTCCAGATGGTAGGTGACCCGGGATTTAGGGCCAGATACCGATTCATGAGTTGGCGGGCAATAATGGGAGGATCTCCCTGAATTGGATGCACATTCAACAAAAATTCCACATACTTAACCAGCAATTCTTCATAAATAGGGCAATAGGTTAACGCTTTTTGCCAGACCTGATATTTATTTTTAAGTTTTAAATTCTCCAGCCGCGAGGGATGCAAATGGGACAAATTTTCCAGGATATCCACGTCAAAGGGGGCTTGAATGTAGGCATTTTCCAGAAAAATTTCCGCATCGTGGAAGCGTTCCTCCAGAATAAAACTTTCCCCTATCATCATATTATAAAACGGATTGTCCATATACCGGCCATTGCTTTCTTTTAAAATGCGGAGCAGGGTATTCCGGGCCTGGCGATTTAGCCGCTGCCAGGGTTGTTCTTCCTTGTTTAGCGGATTTACCCACCCCTGCCGTGCTTTCAGGACAAGGGCATAACGGATTTTGGCAAATTGATACCACGGATGCGCATTGGTATCCACCCCACTTTTAGACAATGCCTGCCGAAACAGCCGGTAACTTTGTTCATATTCCCCCCGGTAAAAAGCATCCCGGGCCCGGATTTGCAGCGGGTCCGGCAACGGAGCTAAAACGGCATTTTCCCGGAAGGGAAACCAATTCTTTCCCCATTCTATAATCTTTTGAACGGTGGCAAACGGATTGCCGGGGTCGATGCGAAACCGCTGACGTTCGTATACATCCTGACCATTTTCCCGGAGAACAACCTCCGCTTCCAGCGCACCCTCCGTATTTGTTGCAACTTGAATCCACAAAACCGTTTCGATGGGTAACGTTTGAATCACATGTAAACAACGAGCGGAATCCGCCTGACAATCCAGACGGGCATAATAAAACCACCGCTGGGGGAAAAAATACGTCCAGCGATTTTTTTGCGGTGCCGTTCGCTCGGACAATTCATCCCGAAGAAAGTAAGCCCACTGGTTGTCTTCCGGGGAATGGGCCTGAACGTAAATGGAATAGCGCTTTAAAAAATACTCTTCCGGGAAATTACGCCACCACACATAGGCGTAAAGAAGGGTCAGCACCACCCAACTCCCCACAAACCAGCGAATAAAGTGTCGGCGGGTGAATAACTCGCTGGTTTTGTAAAAATAGAAAAAAATGAAGAAAAGGGTCGCGAACAGTACCAAATAGAGGTAAATTCCACCGGGTACATTGCCAGAAAGGATATCCAGAAGCTGTTTCATTCTCACCGTCAACTATTCGTGGTTAATATGGCTCGCAACCGCTCAGCGGGAACATTTCCGCGCACGGCTTCCGTTACGGTTACAACCTCATCTTTACGCAACCCCCGCATGGAAACGCACAACTGGCGTGCTTCAACCCGCACCAGAACGCCGGCCGGTTGCAAATTTTCCAGAATGGCATCGGCAATCTGGGTTGTTAATCGCTCCTGAATCTGGGGTCGACGCGCAAATGTTTCCACAATGCGCACCAAACTGGAAAATCCTGCCACTTTCCGGTTTGCCGGCACATAGGCAATGTGAACTTTCCCGAAAAACGGCAATAAATGATGCTCACACATGGAGTAAAAGGAAATGTTACGGATAACGACGGGGTCATTTTCCAGCCGGGCATCCACAAACCCAATATCCAGCTGGGGTTGCTGGCCGATGCCACTAAAAATTTCGCGGCACATTTCGGCGACCCGTCGCGGCGTGTCCTGGAGGCCTTCCCGCTGGACATCTTCCCCAATGCCTTCCAGAAACAGGCGAATCCCCTGCTCAATCTTTTTTAAATCCATTCCGGTCCTTTTTTGATTTACATCACTTGAAAGATAAGCACAGTGCAGCGGGTTTCTCAATTATTTTTGCACTTTTTGCATTACATACTTTTCACCGGGATACATGCAACAAAAAAACGCCTGCTTGCCGTAACAGCAAACAGGCGATTTTTATTAAATGGGGAGTTTTTCAGGAAATTATTCTTTTGACGAATCGGTCTCCGGTGTTGCAGAATCTTCTCCGCTGTCCGATTCTTCGATGGTCGGGGTAGATTCCGGCACCACTTCTTCGGCCACTGGGGTGGAGGCTTGTTCGTCGCTTGCTTTACCGGAATTTTCCCCACCCTTT
>WGBF01000416.1 GCA_015494485.1 bacterium
GTGGCTAAACATTGCTTCGGAAGAAGCGTTCGATTCAGTACTGAACACCCTTATCCCCGCCGCATTGGAGGAAGACCTTGACGGTGGAGACGTGACCACCAAAGCCATTGTCCCCCCGGAAGCAACCGCAAACGCCCGAATTATTGCCCGGGCACCGGGTGTAGTGGCGGGGCTGGTCATTGCGGAACGGGTATTCCGGCACCTGAATCCCCGAATAGAGATGGTTTTCCATAAAAATGACGGGGATACGGTAGCTGCCAATGAACTGTTGTGTTCGCTAAGCGGCGATGCTCAAACCCTGCTTAGTGGTGAACGAGTCGCGCTAAATTTTCTCCAGCGCCTCTCCGGGATCGCTACTCACACCCGACAATTTGTACAGGCCGTAGCGGGCACCAGAGCGGTAATTCTGGATACCCGCAAAACCACCCCCGGATGGCGCTTGCTGGAAAAATGGGCTGTACGATTGGGTAGGGGACAAAATCACCGCATGGGGTTGTATGATATGGTCCTGATTAAAGAAAATCATATTGCCATTGCCGGTAGCATTACCCGGGCGGTGCAAGCGGTGCGAGCAGCCTACGGGGAACAGTTTGCGGTAGAAGTGGAAGTGCGCAATTTAACCGAACTGGAAGAGGCATTGGCATTAAATGTTGATCGTATTTTGCTCGACAATATGGACGTGCCCCAGCTGCGCCAGGCCGTAGAACGGGTGAACGGTCGCGTTCCCCTGGAAGCCTCAGGCGGGGTGACGTTGGAGACCGTCCGGGCTATTGCGGAAACCGGGGTGCAATTCATTTCCGTGGGAGAATTAACCACTCGGCACCGGCATTAGATATTTCCATGCTTATTGACGTTCAACAAGAGCAATAATCGAATACAACAGAAAAATAAAGGGTTTTTTCATGAAGGTAACACAAACCGCTCCCATCACCGTTTCCAGCTCGGTAGAAGAGATTTACCAATTTATGAAAGAACGGCTTCACGATGTGGTACCGGATTTTGAATTGAAGTACAAGGCTGAACTCGTAAAAGAAATTCTGGAATTAAAAGAATCCCGCAATGCGGTTATTTTGGGCCATAATTACATGGAACCGGCATTGTTCCACACCATTCCGGATTTTAAAGGCGATTCCCTGGAGCTGGCTCGTCGCGCTGCCGAAACGGATAAAGATGTGATTGTCTTTTGCGGGGTAAAGTTCATGGCGGAAACAGCTAAAATTTTAAACCCCGATAAAACGGTGCTTATTCCCTCTCTGAAAGCGGGTTGCTCTTTGGCTGCCAGTATCACGGCAGAAGATGTGCGCCAGTTAAAAGCCCGATATCCTGGCGTGCCGGTAGTCACCTACATCAACACCTACGCGGATGTAAAAGCGGAATGCGACGTCTGTTGCACCTCCAGCAATGCCGCCAAAGTGGTGGCAGCGCTGGATAGCGACACGGTCATCTTTTTACCGGATGAATACCTGGCCCGCAATGTTGCCCGGGAAACCGGCAAAACCATCCTCATTCCCCGAGTAGTTGAAAACGGTACCCGGCGCCTGGAAATACCGGATAAAACTGCAGACATCATTGGATGGCCGGGCAAATGCGAAGTGCATGAGCAATTTACAGTGGAAGATGTTCTGGCTGCCCGGCGGCAGTTCCCGGATGTGATTGTGTTGGCTCATCCGGAATGCCCCCCGGAAGTGGTAGAAGCCGCTGATTTTTCCGGAAGCACCACGGCCATGATTCGGTTTGTGGAGCAGAGTGCAGCCCACCGCTACCTCCTGTTAACGGAATGCAGCATGGGGGATAATATTGTCGCCGCCCATCCGGACAAGGAAATGGTGCGCCTGTGCAGCGTACGTTGCCCATATATGAATCAGATTACACTGGAACAAACCCGCGATGCCCTCAAGAATATGCAGTACACAGTCACCGTTCCAGAAGACATTCGGGTACGCGCCTTAAAAGCTGTGGAGAGGATGTTACAAATTGGTTGATGAAAGTCTGCTGGAAACCGATGTCCTGGTGATTGGTTCGGGGATTGCCGGGGGAATAACCGCGCTTCAACTGGCACGGGCCGGCGCGTCGGTGGTGCTGGTAACCCGAACCAGTGTTCCGGAAGAAAGCAATACCCTGTATGCCCAGGGCGGCATTATCTACCGCGGCGAAAATGACTCCCCAACATTGTTGGTGAACGATATCCTTCGCGCCGGTGCGGGTTTATCATTACGGAAAGTGGCCCGTATTCTGGCGGAAGAAGGCCCTGCGCTGGTGGATAAATTGCTTATTGGAGAATTACAGGTACCATTTGACCGCACACCGGAAGGCAACCTACAGCGCTCCCTGGAAGGTAGCCACAGCGTAGCCCGGATTATTCATGCTGCGGATGCCACCGGTTCTGCAATCGAGAAAGCGTTGATTACCCGCCTCCGGCAGGAACCCAACATTACGTTGTTAAAAGGCTACACTGCAGTGGATTTACTGACCACTTCTCACCACTCCCGCAATCCATTGGACGTGTACCGCCCCACCACCTGCATGGGGGCTTATTTGTTTGACCAGCAAAACCGCCGGGTTATTCGCTGTCTGGCACGCGCCACTGTGCTGGCAACCGGTGGGGTGGGTAGCATCTTCCTGCGTACCACCAATCCTCCGGGTGCCCGGGGCGACGGATTGGCGATGGCAGCCCGGGCCGGTGCGCGCATCATTAATATGGAATATATCCAGTTTCATCCCACCGCTTTTTACCAGGAAAAAGCCCCCTTGTTTTTAATTTCGGAAGCCGTACGGGGAGCCGGCGCCCGACTGGTTCACCACAACGGTGAGCCCTTTATGGAAAAATACGCTCCGCACTGGAAGGATCTGGCACCCCGCGATGTAGTCGCCCGGGCAATTCTTCAGGAAATGATTGAACACGATGTGCCCTATGTGTATCTGGATCTGGCATCCCACCTGCCGGCCGAGGATATTCGCCAACGTTTTCCGACTATTTACCACTATTGCCTTTCCCAGGGGGTGGATATTACCCGCCAGCCGATTCCCGTAGTACCGGCGGCTCATTATTCCTGCGGGGGCATCTGGACGGATGTCTGGGGCCGCAGCACCATTCACCGATTGTATGCCGTAGGAGAGGTGGCCTGCACCGGACTGCACGGTGCCAATCGCCTGGCCAGTACCTCCCTACTGGAGGGATTGGTTTTCGGGAATCGGGTAGCCCGGCATATTGCTCGTCAACTGAGTAAATACCCCCTGCCACCGGCAGATAATTATCCGCCCTGGCACGATACCGGGGTAGAAGATCCCGACCCGGCGCTCATCCAACAGGATATGAATACCATTCGTCATATTATGTGGAATTATGTAGGCCTGGTACGTAAAACCCGGGGATTGCGGCGGGCACTGCGCGACCTGCGATTGCTGGAAATGGAAATTACTCATTTTTACCGCATTACCCGGCTTACAGACGCATTAATCGGACTACGTAATGCCGTGCAAACTGCTTTGTTGATTGCCACTGCCGCGTGGCGTAATCCCGTAAGCCGCGGTGCCCATTACCGGCAGGATTAAC
>WGBF01000417.1 GCA_015494485.1 bacterium
AATGCCCCCAGCAGAAAATACTTCAGGGCCGCTTCCAGGGACTGCCGGTTGTGGCGCCGAAATCCCGCCATTACGTACAGGGCAATGGACATGGTCTCCAGCCCCAGAAAAATGCTCATCAGACTTTCGGCGGCCCCCATAAGCATCATGCCCACGGTGGAGAATAAAATCAGCGGTGTAAATTCAATAAATTCTACATCTTCCAATTGGGAATAACTAATGGTCATCAGCAAACTAAACGCCGCGGTGACCAGAAACAGGAAATTCAGGATGACCGTCATCATATCCACGCGTAGCATGCCCATAAAGGCGGTTTCGGAACGCCCGACCAGGAAGAAATTGGCAATAAATGCCAGCGCCAATCCGGCAACGCCAATGTAGCCCAGCACCTGGCGATTCATCCGCGGCGCCAATACCCCCTGCAGCAGCAGGTAAACACCAAAAAGCGTTACAATTGCAATAGGTAATATGGCCAGATAATCATGAAGTCCAAGTTGCACCTGCATCTATTCGCTTCCTCCACTAACACGCTCATTTTCATTGAAGGTCAATCGGCTTGCTTTTACCGCTTCACCTTTAGTAAACAACGGGTGAATATTGTCCTGCTCCACCATTTCTGTTTTTGCCGCATGCACGGTTTCAATTAATTTTTCCACACTGGCTTCCGTTTTGTTTAAAAAGGTGGAGGGGTAAATGCCAATCCAGAAAATAAACACCACAATGGGCAGCATAATCGCCACTTCCCGGGCGTTTAAATCTGCCAGTTTCTTGTTTTCCTCTTTGGTCAACGGACCAAACATCACCCGTTTATACATCCACAACAGGTACACCGCACCGAAAATAATTCCCGCAGTGGCAAACACGGTAAAGGTGGGCACCACTTTAAAACTGCCGATTAAAATCAGAAATTCACCGATAAACCCGTTTGTACCGGGCAACCCCAGAGAGGAAAGCACCACGATGAGAAAGAAGGTTGCAAACACCGGCATTGCCTTTGCCACCCCACCAAATTCGCTGATTTCGCGGGTGTGGCGACGTTCGTAAATCATCCCCACGGCCAGGAACAAAGCGCCACTGGAAAGGCCATGGTTAATCATTTGAATAATGCCCCCCTGCAGGCTCTGGGACGTCAGGGCAAAAATACCCAGCATCACAAATCCCAAGTGGCTAACCGACGAATACGCCACCAGTTTTTTCACATCCCGTTGCACAATGGAAAGCCAGGCGCCGTACAAAATGCCAATCACCGCCAGCCAGAAAAACAGCGGTGCAAAATAGGCTGCCGCCTTAGGAAACAGGGGCAAATTAAACCGCAGGAAACCGTAGGTTCCCATCTTCAGTAAAATGCCGGCCAGAATAACGGAACCGGCAGTGGGCGCTTCCACGTGGGCATCCGGCAACCAGGTGTGGAAGGGGAAAATCGGCACTTTAATGGCAAAGGCCAGTGCAAAGGCCAGAAACAGCCAGAACTGAATGCCAAAGGGAATGGCCAGCTTGCTCAGTTCCACATAATCAAAGGTAAAGACCCCGGTGGTCGCCTGATGATACACATACAGGAAAATAATCGCCGCCAGCATCAGCACCGATCCCACCATGGTGTACAGCACAAACTTCACCGCGGCGTATATGCGTCGTGGGCCACCCCAGACGCCAATCAAAATGTACATGGGAATCAGCATCGCTTCCCAGAACACGTAAAAGAGCACCAGGTCCAGAGAAATAAAAACCCCCAGCATGCCCGTTTCCAGAAAGAGCATGGCAAACATGTATTCTTTAACATTCTTCTGGATAGCGCTCCAGGAAGAAAGGATGGCAAAGGGCATAATAAAAGTGGTTAAAACGAACAACAAAATGCTGATTCCATCCAGGCCAACATGGTACCCTGCCCCGATCTGGGGAATCCACTTTTTCACCGTCTCAAACTGGAAACCGGCCTGGGTGCCATCAAAATGGTAAAATAACGGCAGGGACAGTAAAAACGTAACCAGTGTAACCAGAAAAGCCCAGCTTTTAATTAGCAATTCTTCCTTGCGCGGAATCATTAAAATGACCAGCGCGCCAACCAGCGGAAAAAATGTGGTATAATTTAATAACGTTGCCATTTCCATCGCTTACACTCTCCAGACCCTTTTACCCAAAAATGTAGTATGCCAGAATAAGAATTACACCCAGCACAATAAATGCCGCATAATTTTGCACATATCCTGTTTGAATGCGCCGAAAGATTAATCCGAACAGAATGGTAACTTTACCCACCAGGTTCACGATGCCATCGATAATGCCATCGTCTACCACGTGCCACAGCCAGCGGCTAAAGGCCAGCAGCGGTCGGATTATTGCTGCTTCTACAAATTCATCCACATAATATTTATGGTACAGCACCGTGTAAATACCCTTGAAGCGTTCCGTCATTTTGGCGGGGCTAATGGTGCCTTTGATGTACATCAGGTACGCAAAGCCAATCCCGGCCAGTGCCAGCAACACCGACGTGGCCATTAAAGTGTATTCCAGTCCATGTGACACGTGGGCAAAATGCAGGTGTTCCTGTGCCCGTTCAAACACCGGTTCCAGAAAATGCTCAAAATGATTGGAACCCCCCAGCAATTCCGGTACCCCCACAAAACCGCCAATGGCCGACAGAATGGCCAGAATGGAGAGCGGAATGGTCATCACCGGCGGGGATTCGTGAATGTGATGTTCCAGCTCTTCCCCACCGCGGAATTTTCCGAAAAAGGTTAAAAACACCAGGCGGGACATGTAAAAGGCCGTTAGCACCGCACCCAGCGCGCCAAACACCCACACAACGGGTGAATAGGCAAAGGCTTTGGCCAAAATTTCGTCCTTGGAGAAAAAGCCCGCAAACGGCGGAATACCACTAATGGCCAACCATGCCACAATGAAGGTGATGGCGGTAATTTTAATCTTGGGATACAGCCCGCCCATTTTGCGAATATCGGTATTGTTGGCCAGGGCATGCATCACCGACCCGGCACCCAAAAAGAGCAAGGCTTTAAAGAAAGCATGGGTCATTAAATGGAAAATACCGGCAGCAAACGCACCGACGCCCACGCCGATAAACATGTAGCCCAATTGAGAAATGGTGGAATACGCCAGCACCCGTTTAATGTCATTATTCACCAGCGCCATGGTAGCTGCAAACACCGCGGTGAATGTGCCGATCGTTACCACCACCGCCTGGGCCACTTCGCTCATGGCATACAATAAATTAAACCGCGCCACCATGTACACACCGGCAGTTACCATTGTTGCGGCGTGGATCAGAGCACTCACCGGTGTGGGACCTTCCATTGCGTCCGGTAACCAGATGTACAGCGGAAACTGTGCGGACTTACCGGTTGCCCCCACAAACAGCAACAGCGTGGCTGCCGTTAACACACCCGCCGCGGCCAGCTTATCCACCTGCTGGAAGATTTCTGCATATTGAATGGTGCCCAGCGTGGAGAAAATGAGAAAAATACCCAGGGCAAAGCCAAAATCCCCCACGCGGTTGGTAATAAACGCCTTCATGCCGGCACGGGCAGCGGAATGTTTTTCGTACCAGAAACCAATGAGCAGATAAGAACACAACCCGACGCCTTCCCATCCCAGGTACAACAACACCAGATTGTTGCCCATCACCAGCAGTAACATGGAAAAGACGAACAAATTCAGATAGGCGAAATACCGCGCCACGCCGGGGTCGCCGTGCATGTAACCAATGGAATACAAATGAATTAAAAACCCAACCCCGGTAACCACCAGCATGATGATGATGGAAAGCTGGTCCACCAGAACCCCAAAGGGCACCTGCAAATTCCCGGCAGAAATCCAGGTAAAAAGGTTTCCGTTAAAGGTGATGCCATCCTTTACGTACAGGAAGGCTTTCACCGTAAAATAAAATGAACCCAGAATAGTCAGATTGGCAACAATGCCGGCTTTTTCCTTTAACAACTTGCCAAATACGCCATTAATAATGGCGCCCAACAACGGCAGTAAGGGAATGTACCAAATGAAACTTTCCATCTATATCTTTCTCCTTATCGCTTCCACCTGTCCAAATTGCTTTTGCGGAACCAAAGCAAACGTTCCCTCACCATTTCAGCAATTTGATGTCGTCCACGTGCACCGTTTCGCGGATGCGGAAAATGGCTACAATAATTGCCAGACCTACGGCTACTTCCGCTGCAGCCACGACCATCACCAGAAACACAAGCACCTGCCCTTCAACATTCTGCAAATAATTGGAAAAGGCCAGAAAGGTTAAATTGACGGAATTCAGCATCAATTCAATACTCATAAAGATAACGATGGCATTCCGCCGAATCACAACCCCCAACACCCCCAGGGAGAACAGAATAGCGGCCAGAATTAAAAAATGCGCAATCGGTACTTGCATGAACACGTCTCCTTACTCTTTCACCGTATTCAGGCGGCGCTTGGCCAGATACACAGCCCCCGCCATCGCCACAATTAACAGGACAGAGGTTACTTCGAACGGCAACACATATTGGCTAAACAGGGCATTGCCAATACTTTCCACACTGCCCACATTGGTTTGTTTTACCGGCGCGCGGGAAAAGGCTTTAAAGACAACGGTTGCCAATTCGTAAAACAGGATAACCACCATGGGCGCCGCAATCAAGATCATGTACCGGAAGGCACCGGGAGCTTTTTCCTCAATGCGGATATTGAGCAACATGATAACGAACAGAAACAGCACCATAATCGCTCCGGCATACACCGCAATATGCACAATGGCAATAAAATGCGCCATTAACAATACGTAAATCCCCGCCAGCGCAAACAGGGTTAGAATTAAGGACAGGGCGGAATAAATGGGATTGCGATTGGCAATAACCATCACCGCACCCAGGATTGCCAAACCTGCAAAAACATAAAATAAAATTGTTGCAACCATCGTTTTTTATCGCTCCTCTATAATGCCATCACTGCTGCGGTAATTACAATATTCAGTAAGCCCAGCGGCAATAACGCTTTCCATCCCAGATTCATCAGTTGGTCGTAACGAAAACGGGGTAGCGTCCAGCGCACCCAGATAAAGAAGAACAGGAAGAATCCCGTTTTAATCACAAACGCCAAAATTTGAATAATTTGCTCCCACAGAACTGGGAGATTGGCCTGATGCAAAAACGGCACATGCCAGCCGCCAAAAAACAGGGTGACAATCAGCGCAGAGGCGGTTATCATGTTGGTGTATTCTGCCAGAAAGAAAGAGGCAAACTTCATGGAACTGTATTCGGTATGGTACCCCCCGACCAGCTCCTGTTCGGCTTCCGGCAGGTCAAACGGCAGGCGGTTGGTTTCCGCGAAAGCCGCAACGATGAAGATAATTGCAGCCAGCGGTTGGCGGATAATATTCCACATGCCAAATTGGTCCACCACAATGTCCTGCAGCCGCAAGGAACCGGTCATCATGACCACTGAAATAATTGCCAGCCCCATGGGTAATTCGTAGCTAATCATCTGCGCAGAAGAGCGCAAACCACCCAGCAAGGAATATTTATTATTGGAAGCGTACCCCCCAACGACCAACCCGTACACCCCCAGGGAGGCAATGGCCACAATGTACAGAATTCCCACGTCCAGGTCGGCAATCTGGAAACGAATGGTTACCAGGTGACCGGCAATGTAGGTGGTAATCTGGTCACCAAACGGCACCACGGCAAAGGTCATCAGTGCTGGGGTAAGAATAATGGCTGGCGCCAACAGGTACAAAAAGCGGTCCACATGATTGGGAATAACTTCTTCCTTTAACAGGAACTTCAAACCATCGGCCAGGGGTTGCAAAATCCCCTGCGGGCCCACCCGGTTTGGTCCCAGGCGGTCCTGAATAAAGGCTGAAATCCGGCGTTCTGCCAGAATCAATATCAAATCGGTAACCATCATGGCCACGTAAACGACCAGAATGATTTTTACCAGCGCGATGATTACATTCAGGGTTTCCACACTCATCTTGCCACTTCCTTACCAACTGGGTTCACATTCTATGTTGCCCACCGTACAGGTGGTTGCTTATTGCTGCGCTTCGGATACTTCCGGAACCGGGTCACCTTTTTTCCAGCCCAGCTCCCCTAACAATTCGTAACTCATGCCCTGATAATCCGCCACCGTAGCGGCAATTTCATCAAATGCTTTTTTGGGACGCAGGTACACCGCCACGTCCATTAAATCCAGCAAGGCTTCCAGAATTTCAAAATCCGCACGGGCAGCCAGCGGCGGCATAATTGCCTGACGAATCCGCTGTACTCGGCCCTGATAATTGGTGAAGGTCCCTTCTTTTTCGTAAGGCGAAGCACCTGCCAGTACAATGGTAGCCAGTTCCGTCAACGGGGATTGGGCCACATCCATCACCACCAGGAATTCGGCTTTTTTCAAGGCGTCCAGGTGATCCGCTTCCAGCGGTGCCGTTACGCCGCCCCCAGCCCAGAACACTGCCTTAATGGTGCCCTTCTGCAATCCGGCTACCACATCCGCCAGCGTGACGGAAGGCTTCAGCATATCCGTGGCGCCCTGCACATTGGGGGCTTTTTCGCCTTTAATGATGAATTTGGGATAAACCACATCGTCTTCTTTGACCACACGGTCACTCAATGCTACATTCTGGCTACCAAATGCTTCCCGCGCCAGTTTTTGCAGCAGGTAATTTTCTTCATTGGTCAGGAATCCACTGCCAATAAAGGCAATCTCATCCGCCTTGTACTTCTTCAATCCTTCAATCACCGTCTGATAGGCCTTCTTCCAGTTGGTGCGCTGCAGCTCCCCGTTCTGGCGAATCATGGGGTATTCCAGGCGCGGCAATTTTTCGTAGGTATGGTACAACAGGCGCCCGTCATCACAGGCCCACCACTGGTTGACATGCTCATTGTACACCGGCTTGATGCGGTAAATGCGGTTATCTTCTTCCATCCATTCAATTTGTACATTACATCCCACGGAACAGCCCGGACATACCGTGCGGGTTTTCTGATAACGCCAGTTCCGCGGCTTAAACAGGAAATCCTTGGTAACCAGTGCCCCCACAGGACAAATATCCGTCACGCACATGGAGAGCTTGTTGTCCAGTGACTGGCTGGGATACACTTCAATTTCCGCCCGTGCACCGCGGTTTTTTACGAACAATTCTTTGGTGCCGGTAATTTCTTGCGTAAAGCGCACACAGCGGCTGCACAAAATACAGCGGGTGGATACCAGTAACACTTCCGGCCCCAGATCTTTTCGGGGCGGTACCCGTTTATCGAATTCAAAGCGGGAATGGTCTTTGCCGTAGCGGTAGGTGTAGTCCTGCAGCAAACATTCCCCGGCCTGGTCACATTCCGGGCAATCCACCGGATGGTTCAGCAACAGGAATTCCAGAATGGATTCCTGGGCATCTTTGACCACTTCATCGTTGGTGGAGATGACCATATCGTATTTACCATCCACCTTGCGATCCGGCGGTGCTTCCCGTACCGGCGTTTGACAGGCCGGCACCAATTTGGGAAAACCTTCCAGCTTTACCAGACACATCCGGCAACTGGCTACCACTTTCAATCCGGGATGATAGCAGTAATGGGGAATTTCAATTCCCAGCTGTTTGGCCGCTTCAATAATATTGATGCCTGCAGGTACTTCCGCTTCTATTCCATTTATTTTAATCAACGGCATAGTGACTAACCCAACATTTTTATAACCGACTATTCAGGGGACAATGGCCCACACCCACGTGGGCGCGGAATTCATCCCCAAATTTTTTCAAAAAGCTCTGGATGGGCATGGCAGCCGCATCGCCCAGCGGGCAAATGGTACGGAAATTTATGTGATTGGCCACTTCGCCCAGCAATTCCACATCCTTTTCCGTGGCATGGCCACTTTCAATTTTGTGCAGAATTTTTTCCGCCCAGTTGGTTCCTTCACGGCAGGGAGTACACTGTCCGCAGGATTCATGGCGGTAAAAGTGCAGCAGATTCAACAGCGCATCCACCATACAGGTGTCTTCGTGCATCACAATGGTTCCGGCAGACCCCAGCATGGTGCCAATGGCCGCCAGAGAGTTAAAATCCATCGCCACATCAATTTCGTCCGCCCGTAAAATAGGTACCGAAGACCCACCCGGAATGACGGCTTTCAGCTTCTTGTCATCCAGAATGCCGCCACCGTCTTCGTAAATAATTTCTTTCAGATTGGTGCCCATGGGCAGTTCATACACTCCGGGACGTTTCACATGGCCGCTTAAACAGTACAATTTGGGTCCCGGACTTTGCTCCGGCCCAATGCTTTTAAACCAGCTGGCACCCCGCTCAATAATGGAGGGTACACAGGCCAGCGTTTCCACATTGTTCACAATGGTGGGGCTGTGCTGATACCCCTCAATGGCCGGGAAGGGCGGTTTAATACGGGGCCATCCGCGCTTTCCTTCCAGCGATTCAATTAACCCCGTTTCCTCACCACAGATGTAAGCACCGGCACCGCGGTGGACGGCCATGTCCAGATTGTAACCGGTACCCAGAATGTTTTTCCCCAGAAATCCTTTATCGTAGGCTTCCTGAATGGCTTTTTCCAGAATGCGGGCTTCCTTCACAAATTCGCCACGAATGTAAATATAGGAATGATTGGACCGGATGGCGAAGGAAGCAATCATGGCACCTTCCAGCACCAGGTGGGGATTGCCGTTAATCAGCAAGCGGTCTTTAAATGTACCCGGCTCACTTTCGTCGGCGTTGACCAGCAGGTAATGGGGCTTGCTGTCGTCTTTGGGAACAAATCCCCATTTGACCCCGGTGGGAAACCCGGCGCCCCCACGTCCCCGCAGATTGGAGGCTTTCACCTCTTCAATCACTTCATCGGGGGACATGCTTTTTAACACTTTCTGAAACGCCTGATAGCCACCGTGCTTCAGGTAGTATTCAATACTTTGGGATTCCGGAATGTTAATATGTTGCGTTAATACTTTCTCGAACATGAGCTCTCTCTTACTCTAAATTATCCAGAATTTCATCCAGCTTTTCAATCGTCAAACCTTCGTAATAATCATCATTAATCTGTACCACCGGCGCCGTACCGCAGGACCCCAGGCATTCCACTTTCATCAGGGAGAACTTGCCATCCGGAGTAACTTCCCCTTCGTGGATTCCCAGCTTTGCTTCCAGGTGCTCGTAAATTTCCCGCGCACCGCGCAATGCACAGGAAAGGGTTCGGCACACCTGAATGTGGTACTTGCCCGTGGGCTTCAACTTGAACATGGTGTAAAAACTGGTGGTATCCATGACTTCGCCCACGGTTAAATCCAGCAGGTTGCTCACATATTCCATGACATCCCGGGAAATGTACCCGAATTCCCGCTGCGCCAGGTGCAATGTAGGCAACGTGGCAGAGCGCTTGTCGGGATAGCGCTTTAAAATTTCCTGGAATTCCTTTTTTGCTGCTTCCGAAAATTCGACTTTCATGGGTTGTTGTGTTTCCTTTTGTGCCATAATTAACGGTCCAGTTCCCCAGCAATAATATTTAAACTTCCCAGCACGGCAACCACGTCAGCAACCAGGTTCCCGCGCACCATTTTATCAAAACAGGAATAATTTACAAAAGACGGAGGTCGCACCCGCAGGCGATAGGCTTTATTGGTGCCATCGGAAACAATATAAAACCCCAGTTCCCCGTTGGGGGCTTCCGTGGCTACGTAAATATCGCCTTCCGGGACGTTAAACCCGTGGCCGGGCATGATGTTTTTAAAATGATGAATGAGCCCTTCAATGGTATCGTACACCTTTTCTTTTTCCGGCAGGGTGTATTTGTGGTCAAAATAATTTACCGGGCCGTCCGGAAGATCCTTGAGGGCCTGCTCCACAATGCGCATGCTTTGAACCAGCTCTTCCATGCGTACCAGATAGCGGGAATACACATCGCCATCATCACACACGGGAATTTCAAAATCCAGACGGTCATATATTAAATAAGGAAAGTTTCTTCGCACATCGTAGGCGACGCCGGAACCCCGCAACACCGGCCCCGTTACCCCGCAGTTGATGGCATCTTCTCTGGAAAGATACCCTACCCCGCGCGTACGGTCCATCCAGATACGGTTGCGGGTTAATAATCCGTGCAGCTCTTTTAAAGTGTTGGGAAAGTACCCCAGAAACCATTTGACCATGTCTTCAAAATCTTCCGGCACATCGCGCATTAAGCCACCAATACGGGTGTAACTGGTGGTTAACCGGGCTCCGCACACGTGTTCAAATAAGTTGTACAGGTGTTCCCGCGCTTCGAACGCGTACAGAAAGGCAGTAAATGCGCCGATATCCAGTGCATGGGTACCCACCCACACCATGTGGTCCGCAATGCGGGTCAGTTCCGCCAGTATGGTGCGGATGTATTTGGCCCGTTCCGGAATTTCAATGCCAATAAGCTGCTCCACCGCCTCTGCAAAGCCAATGTTATTGGCCAGAGAAGAAAGGTAATTCATGCGGTCGGAAAGGGTAATCCACTGGTTGTAGGTTTTGTATTCTCCCAGCTTTTCGAAACCGGAATGCAGGTAGCCAATGTGCGGCTCTGCTTTTTTTACCACTTCGCCATCCAGCTCCAGCACAATGCGCAGTGTTCCGTGGGTGGCCGGATGCTGGGGGCCAAAATTCAAAATCATCTGGTCGGTTTTAATCTCGTAACTCGGTTGCGCCATCGCTCGCCAATTGTTTTTATTGCCAGTTTAGTTAATGACCGCTGGGGCCGTTTATTTCAAATCCAGAATTACATCTCGTTCGCCACGTCCCCGCAGCGGGTAATCTTTCCGCAGCGGAAACCCGTCGAACACATCCGGCAGCAACAAACGTCGCAAATCCGGATGTCCAACGAAATTGAAGCCAAACATTTCAAATGCTTCCCGTTCCAGCCAGTTGGCCGCACCCCACAGGGGTGTCAGGGACGGCACATCAAGGTCATCTTCCGGAACCCCGCACTTCACCCGCAAACGGACGTTATTTTTAAACGAATACAGGTGGTACACCACGTCAAAACGGGGTTCCCGCTCCATTTTCAAATAATCCACACCGGTGATATCCGTAAGGTAATCGAAGTGAAGGTCCTTATCTTCTTTAAGAAATTTCATGAAGTCAAGAAGGTCTGCCTTGTTAATCCGCGCTGAAAGCTGGTTGCGGAATTCTTCAAATTCCACCGAAGGAAATTTTTCCGAAATGCGCTTCTTTATTGTTTCAAAATCCATTGCCACTACTCCCATTTAAAAGCACCGCGTTTGAACAGGTACAAATACCCCGCAAACAAAATGGCAATAAACACCACCATTTCCCAGAAAATAAAACTGCTGTAGGTCAGGAATTTTTTGTACACCACCGCCCAGGGGTAAAAGAAAATCACTTCCACATCAAACAGGATAAACATCATCGCCACAAGATAGAACCGAATGGGATAGCGCAGGCGCGCTTCCATCTGGGGCGGAAGCCCTGACTCATACACCGAATCTTTAATGGGTTCCTTAACGCGGGGATTAACCATGTGGGTCATGATGAGTGTTACTGCCGCAAAACCAAAACCAATTACCAGCATCAATAAAACAGGAATGTACTGTGATAGCATTGCGTCCCCACTCTTCGTCATTTAGAAAATTTTCACAAAACAGGGTGAAAAGTTAGGGAATGCGTGTTTTTAAAATCAATAAAAAAAATTCTTTTTAAACCGGTGTAAAAATTAAAAGTGTCGGGAATGGTAGAATCGAATCCAAATTGGGAACCTAATTTTCTCAGAGGGCAATGGATTCACCCATTAACCCCTTTTTTCGGTATGCCGCGCTGCAAAAATATTACGGAGATTTCTTTCCGGCTACTTCCCTGTTTTTGGGCCAAAAAGCTCCTTGAGGTGCTGAAAAAATTTCCCCACCGGAAAGCCCACCACATTGTAAAAATCCCCTTCAATGCGTTCAATAAAAACGGCCGCTTTCCCCTGAATGGCGTACGCGCCGGCCTTGTCGAAGGGCTCCTGGGTGGTCAGGTAAAACTCAATTTCCTCCCGACTCATGGGATAAAATGTTACCGCCGTACTGCCATGGTCAACAATGGTTGTTTCGGGGGTGACAAGGGCCAGCCCGGTAATAACAAAATGGGTTTTACCCTGCAGCGTTTCCAGCATGTGGAGTGCTTCCTCCCGCGATTGCGGTTTGGGGAAAATATGATGATCCAGGGTCACCAGGGTATCGGCCTGTC
>WGBF01000418.1 GCA_015494485.1 bacterium
CCACTCAACACCTCTTACCCCAAAATATTCGCTTTACCAACATTTTACTTTAGCTATTACGCAATATTATGCGGTATTCGTGCATAATATTAAAAAATACAAGATTTGGAGGGGCGTTTTTAAAATATTTTGGAGACGGATTATTTCCGGCGGGGAAAGGTAACGGTAAACGTGGTACCGTGGTGCTCCCGGGTGGTGAAATTAATAAATCCACCATGATTCTTAACGATTTTTTCGCAGATATTCAACCCCAATCCGTTACCTTCTTTGCGGGTGGTAAAAAACGGATTAAAAATCCGGGCCGCAATTTCCCGGGACATCCCGATACCATTGTCCGAAATTTCCAATACGGCACTATCGGACACCGTTCTGGTGGAAATAACAATTTCACCCTTCTGGCGAATGGCTTTTTTGGAATTGAGCAACAGATTAATTAACAGTTGCTGAAGCTGACTGGGATTGCCCCGAATAACGGATGGATTTTTCTCTAATTTTAAAACAACATTTACATTGTTTTTTCGCATGCGGGCTTGCAGAAATCGCAACGTTTCTTCTACCACGTGGTTCAACGAAATATCCACAAATTCCCGCGGATTCTGACGGGAAAAATTCAATATGCTTTTGGAAAAGGCCGCAAAGGAATCAATTTGCTTGCGGATAAATTGTAAATGCTCCGCAACGGTCTTATCGCTGTTCTTCATCTCAGCCAAATCCACATGGCCCTGCAAAATACTTAAAAAATTGTTGATTTCATGAGCAATTCCCGCAGCCATCTCCCCCAATGCCACCAATTTGGCATGCTGAAAGGATGAAATTTCTTCTGCCTGTTCTTCGGTATGGTCTTGAAAAATTATCATGAAATGGATGGTACCATTCACCCGCAAGGGTAACACCAGCAAGGTAAAATATTGGTCTTCTTCCGTGTCACTGTGGAAACGGAATCGGGGTATTTTTACCATCCGTTCTACCGAGCTGTCCTTTTTTAAAAACTCCAGCACGTTTAATAGCTCAGCTTCTTTAATAAATACCTGGGGGACAATTTCCTTTAGGGGACGGATTTGCTCAGGTGTACCGAATAATTGATTAAAATTGCTATTGGAAAAGACATAGTTAAAATTTTCATCAATTACCAGCACCGCAAAGGGTAACTGGTCTAAAATCATAGCGAGATACCTTTCGTTTAAAAATGGCGCAGCAGGCATGGTGCAATTAATCCTATCTTTGGGAATCTGCCTGTTAAATGCTTGCTTAATCCTGCGCGGAGAGTATATCCAGGGGCGCGGACAATTCAATATAGGGGATGTAAACCCACTTTCCTAATAAAAATATTAACGAAATTCTATTTTCTTTTACTTTTCTAACAAATAATCTCACTTTTGGATTATTGTCAGAAAGACAAAGCCATTTGCTCTTTCCACGGGGATTTACTGCTTTCGGGACAATTTGAAGAGATAGTACCCCAACAACCCGAATAGCAATAAGGAAACAACCTCACCCGCAAGCCCGTGAAATGCCCAGGGCAAACCGGCCGGTTTTTGCTGAGCAAAAAAGGCATAAGCGGCTATGGCAACCCCCATAATGCCCTCTCCGGCAATGAGTCCCGAACTGAGCAATACTCCTTTGTTGGTAGCCGCATCCTGTTCATGGGATTCCAGCGTGTTGGCATTACGGGCCTCCACCCATCGGCGAATTAAACCACCCACAAATACAGGCGTCATGGTGGAAAGCGGTAAATAAATCCCTACCGCAAATGGCAACGAAGGCACCGAGAGCAGTTCCGCCACAATGGCAAAACTGGCCCCAATTAACACCAGGCCCCAGGGTAAATTGGCCTGAAGTACGCCATCCACCACCGTTTTCATCAGGGTTGCCTGGGGTGCCGGAATTTCTTTGGAACCGAAGCCGTAAACCTCGCCCAGAGTCATAACAGCCAATGCAATAAAAAAGGCCGAACTGAGCGCACCGAATAATTCACTGGATTGTTGGCGCCGTGGTGTAGCCCCCAGTAAATATCCGGCTTTCAAATCCTGGGAAATATCCCCGGCGATGGACGCTGCAACCGCAACCACCGTACCGATGGTTAGCACTGCTGTTTTACTGTAGGCATCCGTCCATCCCAGTAAATAAAACACTCCGCTGGTGCCCAGTAAGGTTACAATGGCCATTCCCGAGGTTGGATTGGAAGAAACCCCAACCAGACCCACAATGCGGGAAGACACCGTAACAAATATGAATGCAAAAAAAGCAATGGCAAACGAACCTATGAGGCGGGTTAAAAACGTTTGGTGGATACCCACAACATAGGGAGTAAAAATTGCGGTAACTAAAAAAATCACCACAATACCGACGACCACTTTAAAGGACAAATCCTGATCCGTACGAACCCGGGAGCGGATTTCCGTAATTGCCTGCGGCGACAATTCCTTAATCCCGATTTTAAGCGATTCAATCATGGTTGGCAGGGATTTGAATACGGTAATAATCCCGGCCACGGCAACCGCACCGGCGCCAATATAGCGCACGTACCGCGTCCAGATTTCCCCAGCGCTCATTTCGGAAATTAGCTTTTCTGTTTCCGGGAACATGGGGACGGTAAGCTTGTCACCAAAATGGGCAATTGCCGGAATGATACCCAGCCAGGAGAGCAATCCCCCCGCGACCATTATCGCCCCGATACGATATCCCAGAATATAGCCAACGCCAAGCAGTGCCGGGGTGGCTTCCAGTCCCAGCACACCTTTCTTTAACCCGGGTATTTTTATGTCAATTTCGGAAGGCCACAATTTGCCAAAGGACAGGAACGCCTTGTAAATAGCTCCGATGGTCAGTCCCTGAAACACAAATTTTGCCCGACTGCCGCCTTCATCGGCAGCAATAAGTACCTGGGCGGCTGCCGTACCTTCCGGGTAGGGTAATGTGCCGTGTTCCTGGACAATCAAAAACCGCCGCAGGGGAATCATAAATACAATTCCCAGCATGCCACCCAGCAAGCCCAACAGTCCAATTTGAAAAAGTCCGGGTTCAAATCCCCACAAAAATATTGCCGGAATGGTAAAAATAATTCCCGACGCCAGAGATGAGCTGGCAGATCCCGTGGTCTGAGCGATGTTGGCTTCCAGAATGGAGGCTTTTCCCCACACTTTTTCCAGAGATTTAAAAACGGCTATTGAAATAACCGCCAGGGGTATTGCGGTACTAATGGTCAACCCCACTCGAAGGCCGAGGTAAGCATTGGCACTTCCAAACAAAATTCCAAAAACAGCGCCTAAGAATACTGCCCGATAGCTAAAATCCCGAACGGATGCATCCGGTGCAATGTACGGTTTAAATTCCTGCATACACGTGTCTCCACAATTTTTCAACAAAAGCAGGCAAAGTTTACGTCAGGTAGGGTTTTCCTTTCAAGCGCTTTTTGTTTTTCCTTTATCGATATCCGGTACTGCCCCGATCGCTGCTCCGGGACATCCCGACAACAATGAATCCGTGAGCCCTGGCAAAAGAACAATTTGCGAATAATTGGAGAATTCAACCAATTCTTCGGCGTATCCTGTTTTCAATAAAAACAGGATTTTCCGGAGATGTGAGTGATTTAGGCAGGAACCAATTTGCATGTAGGGCAAATCACCACACCACAAAAATCAACTAATTTGAATAGTTGGGGGATAGCTCTGAAGACGTAGCAGTATTTATACCCCCTGCATCAAGCCCAAAACCGCTTCCGTATTGAATTCCATGGAAACAATGCCCTGCTGACGAATGCGTTGTAAATGCTGCTGGAAGGTTTGCATTCCCAGCCCGCTTCCGGTTTGAATGATGGACGGTATTTGAAACGTTTTGTTTTCCCGAATTAAATTCCGTACAGCGGTATTCACCACCAGAATCTCCTGCACCGCTACGCGTCCCAGGGGAACAGATGCCGGCACCAGTCGCTGAGCCACAACCGCCAGAAGGGCATCCGCCAGCATCATCCGAATTTGTTGCTGTTGATAGTCCGGAAACACCTGAATAATACGGTCAATTGTTTCGGCGGCGGAATTGGTGTGCAACGTGCTCAATACCAGATGGCCGGTTTCTGCGGCTTCCAGAGCAGCCCGAATGGTTTCCAGGTCCCGCATCTCCCCCACCAGTATTACGTCCGGGTCTTCCCGCAATGCCGCCCGCAGAGCACGGGCAAAGCTGTCGGTGTGGGTTTGGACTTCCCGTTGCTGAATGAGGGCCATTTTGGGTTCATACACGTACTCAATGGGGTCTTCAATGGTAATAATATTTACTGGACGGGTGCGGTTTATTTCTTCAATCATGGCAGCAAGCGTTGTGGATTTACCCGAACCAGTGGGTCCGGTAATAATTACCAATCCCTGACGGGCAGTGGTAATTTTTTTAAAGATTGGGGGAAGATTTAAATGCTGCAATGTAGGGATTTGTCCGCTTAGCAAGCGGATTGCCAACGCCCATCCCTGATAAGTCCGAAACGCGTGCACCCGAAGCCGAACGGTTCGGTAACTTATCGCCAGGTCCATTTCGCGTGTATTTTGCCATTGAATGGGTGTGGAACTGTATTTTTCCAGAAAAGAGATGATTTCTGCTTCCGGTACCGGCGGTTGCTCCAGCTTGACCACATTCCCACCAATTCGGAGTGCCGGTACACTTCCGGTACCCACATGTACATCCGAAGCGTTCTTTTCCAGCGCCAGATCAAGCAATTGCGTGATTTGCATAACACCTCTCCCAAATTACGGTTTGATAATTCTGGGCGTAATGAATATGAGCAAATTGGTTTTTTGTTTTTGTTTTTGCTTGTGGCGGAACAGGTACTTCAACAACGGCACATCCCCCAATAGCCAGACTTTCCGCACCGTTTCAATGGTATTTTCTTTAATCAAGCCACCGATGACCACCGTCTGGCTATCCGCTACCATGACCTGCGTCTGCACTTCCCGGCGGGAAATGATTGGCTGGGGAAAATCCGAAGGCCCCACATACCCCACAATCTCCTCCAAAATGGGATGCACCTGCATTGTAATGGAATGATTTTCGTTAATCCGCGGTATCACTTCCAGGTACATATTCACTTCTTTCTCTTCATAACTAAACAAATCGCCGGAAATCCCCCGGGATACCTGCGGAATGGGAACGGAAGTTCCGATTTTGATAACCGCTTTGCGATTATTCATAGCAATAACCGATGGACTGGACACCAGGCGGGTATTGTTATCTTTGGCCAGCGCACTTAAGGTTGCCTGCAGCTCACTAACCGACAATATTCCAAGATTTAATTTTCCCACATTGGCCGGCAGTTCATACCATCCACTTAGCGCCTCCAATGTATTCGTGGTTCCTTGAAGATTTTGATAAGGTAGCGTGTTCTCTGCACCGGTGCTTTTAACAGTTATTTCTGTGGGTAAATTTAACCCAATGCGTCGTTCCGCCCCCAGATTCGTTTCAACCAGCCGAACCTCTATGTGAATCTGGGGAACCGGTTTGTCCAGTCGGGCAATCACTTCGGCAACTTTTTCTATGTTTTGGCGGTAATCCTGAATCACCAGCACATCTGCCCGTTTTACGGCATCTTTTTGATTTTCGCCGGCTACCAATACTTCAACTTTCCCTCTGTCGGAAAGTAGCGGCTTTATGGTTCGGGCCATGTCTGTGGCATCCCGATACTGGAGCTGAAATACTTTGATTTGTAAGTCTGCCGGCGTTCGACTGGCAAATGGTTTTATGATGAGTAAATCATCTTCTACAATAAAGTGGGCTCCCACCGGTAACAATACTGCCGTTAGGGCATCTTTCACTGCCACATCTTTTAAGGAAACAGAAACATTTCCTTTAACCTGATCGGCAAACACGACGTTTAATTGATGTTGTGCCGCCAGCATCTCCACCACCTGTGCCACCGGTACATTGTCCAGATTTAACGAAATTCGACGCTGCAGCTTCGTGTCCAGACTACTATCTGTCTGCGCCAGTAGAGACCAGGCAATAAGGATAATGCTCCACACAATCCGCTTGCCATTCATATTCATCCTCCTTGGCGGGAAAATCTTACCCGCACCAGGTTACCGGTTTCATCTTTTAATATCACTGCTTTTTCAGTTATTCGGGTCACCACAAGCGTATTGATACGATCCCCTTCCCGGACAATTTTGCCGTTTACAATGGCCGTGCTGTTTGTAGGACTGTAACTAATTGCCTGAACGGTTAAAACCGGCGCGGAAGGGGTTCTCACAGGGGTATTCTCAGCGGATGACACTACCGTAGTAAAAATGGGCGCTTTTACCATACGGGCATAAAACGGATCTACCCGCCACTCCCGCACAACGCTCCATTCTCTGGAAGCAGCAACCGCCCCGTTGGGATTCGTCATCAGGGAATCGTTCCAATCGGTAACAGTGGCATTCTCTCCCTCAAACACAGCGCGATATCGGTCAAAATTGAGCGATAAATCAATTATGCCATATACCAGGAGAACCAGCACCACAATGAGCATCCGCTGTTCTTTTTTATTTAACCGATGCCACATATTACTCATTGTTCGACTTCCTTTTTAACCAAATCCGACTTTGAAATTCTACCAGGACTTTTCCGGGCGTTTTGAGATCTCGCTGAAATTGCCAGGTTACCGGCCATTGCTGAATCGGTAAACGCTCCAGTTGTTCCAGGGTAGCCGCAATAGCCAGGAAATTCCCCTTTATTTTCCAGTTCAAAGGTAGTTGGGAATACCCATTGGTTTGAACGGGAGCGGGGCGATTGACATCCGGCGTTGCTGCCAACACCTGTACTCCCTGCCGCTGAAACAGCCGTGCTGTTTGTTCCAGCACCTGAGGCAACTGGTCTTCGGTAGCAATTCGGGTAACCAGAGAATCTTTGATGTGGGTTAACGAATCCACCGATTGCTGATAATGCTCCAGAGCATGGGTATTTTGATTAAAATAATCAATAACGGTATGGTAATTGGTAATCTGAGCCTGCAGTGTTTGAGCTTTTTCGTTGTAGTTTAAAATAAAAATTCCATAAAAAATACTCAGGCTACTGATGCTCCCCAGTAAAATAAAAATTAACCACTGTATTTGTTTTTTTAACCGATTCATTTGACCACCATAAACAGTGTAAATTCATATCGCTGGCGCTGCACGTTGTAGTTTCGTTCGACAGGTTTAATAATTTTATATGGCACATTTGTTTTCAATACGTCCATGTATTTCAGCAATTGTGTTTCAGCCGAAACAACAGGTAAGTTGGAATATCCTTTAATTAATATCCCGTATTCACCTTGTTTATCTTCACGTCCCGATAAAAATTCCATGAATACCGGATGTGTCAACGATTCATACACCACGTCGGTTAATTGAAACGATTGCGGAATATTCTGCGTAATGGCATACAAATAATTCAAGGCATCTTCCGGGACGTTCAAAATGTTTTGAAGAAAACGGACTTCCTTCCGCAAAACGCTTTTTCGAATCATCAACTCCCGTAATGTTTCGTTCTTTTCCCCCAGCTGGATTACTGTATTTTGAAGTTTATTCACCTCTCCCTGAAGTGATTTGATGTGTCTCTGCTGATGCATGTGGTACATCGTTAGCCCGGAAAAAACCGCAATGAAAATTGCCACCAACCCCAGGTTTGTTTTTTTCAAGCGTTCTTCCCATACAACTTCCTTGGGCACCAATCCGGGATTTTTTCGCAAATAACATGGGAATCCCACAAAGGGAAACGCATGGTTAAATTCCGACCCCAGATTAGACTCTGATGCAATGATCGGTAAGACCGGTATATTAAATATGGTTTGTAAACATTGAATTAATTCAACATCCTCATCGGCTTTGAAATTAATGAAAAAGGCCTGAAAGGCATCACCCCCAATTGTTTGTTTTAGCCAATAACGCACTTTATGGATTTCAGCTACAAGGTGGTGATACGGATAGACCCGTGGATTTTCCAGATTTTTTTTAGCTGCCTGAAATCGGCTTCTCAGAGATGACTCGACGGGCAAATCCGAATCCTCAAAGGGAATGGAAAATTGAGAGCGCTGGTGTTTAAATGTTTGCGTGCCCACGGGCACTTCATGTATTTTCACTGCCTGCCCGTTTTGATAAACAAACAAGGTGGTAACCTTATTTCCGACTTCTATTATCAGATTGTTACTTAATGGGCGAATAACGGCTTCAATGCCCGAAAGAAAAATAAACTGCCGGGAAAACATAATTTCCGGATGAACTGACAAGCCGGCAAAAATCTTAATATATTGTTCAATAATCTCCTTAGGACTAAACGCTACCAGATAGCGATAATAGGGTATGCCCTCGTTTTCAAAATCCCCTACATCAACATATTGCCACAAATAATCATCTTTGTTAAACTCCGGCACTTCACTTTGCAATTGCAGTGGGATAGCTGTTTCAATATCAATCTCATCCGAAATTTTGGGAATCATTAATTCCACAACATTAATGGCAGGATGCTGCATGGTAACCCACAGCCGCGGATTTAATTCGGCTATGGGTTCCACGGTTTCCTGAATAAATTTCCCCGCATCGGATGGCGTTTTATCTTCTGTCAGGGAAAATTGAGATACAAACACAGGATAATAGGAATTACCCGTTTTGATTAAATGAACGATGCTAATGGTTTCCGGGGAAACATCCACGTGTACAATATGCTGGCGGAACCATTTGGTTTTGCCCGGTTTCCGGGCCCATTGAAAGGGTCGGATTTGCAAAGAGGCTTCCGTTGACTCGCAGGAATCATCCTGGCGTCGGCGTCTTTTCTCCGCAAACGGGAGTTGCTCTGTAATATGTCGAAATGTCAATTTTTCCATGTCGCCTCAAATTGAGTAAACCTGCAAATTCCGAATGAGTACCGGTGCTTCGTTTACTGAATATTTCCGATAAATTTTGCGAATCATTTTTTTGTTCGCGGTTATTTCAAGCGTTCCCGGTTGAAATGATGCATTCTTTTTTCGGGAAATATTTCCGTTTACTACCAGAATACCTCGGACTTTAACACGGCCCCGTGTTGCAATTTCAAAGTGGGAATTTTGCCGGGGTTGGTACAGCAGAAACGGTATCCATCGGGCTTTTCCCCGGGGTGGTGTCACCAGTTGAATGAATGTGCCGGTAATGACCAGCGTTTTGACCCATTTACCGGTAAAAATGCGGACAGGCGATTTGTCCTGCGCATGATGCCCATCGGAGTCATCATCATCTTCGTCATCCCCTTCCCCGTCATCTGGCTCATCGTCATCATCCTCAGAAGCTGGCGAATATACGCTCCGGGAAAACCGAACGGATGCCGATTGAAATTGTTCATTTTGTACATCGAACAATGGTAACACAGAGAGCTGTTGAATTCCCTTTATATTCCGCTGGGAAGCAGAGGAGGAGCGTAACCCGGTTACGCGAACACCCTCCACGCTACCTGTGGTAAGAACCGCATAATTTTGCAAATCCACCTGCTGGTATGTGGCTTTCAAGCGAAACACCGCCTGGGGTTCTAATCCCGTAGCCTGAATGGTAATCCACCCATTGGATTTGATTTCCACAACCAACCGTACCCGACTATTCGCATCCAGAACCACCGTTTCCTGCCAGCCGGAGCGATTGGACGGCAAAAGCATTGTTTTTTTAATGGCATACTCAATGCCAGCCCACGCATTGTAGGCGGCCTGACGCTGGTGCCAGTTCAAAACGGCGGATTGCTGCGCTTGATACAAAAATCCTGCATAACCGGTAACAAATAGCGCCACAAACGATAAAAAAATTACCGCCTGAATTAGAATACCACCGCGTTCCTGTTGCCATATGTGTTTATTGAGCCACATAAAACCGTTCTGTCATTGTTTGTTGGGGTTGTAAATCAAATCGAAATTGCACGTCTACGTACCGGGTACGCTGGATTGATTGTTCCGGATTTAAAGCTTCATCCCGCAAGGTAAACAATGCCGATTCCTGCAAATGGCCTAACACCGGTTGCCAGTTCCGATACAGCGTTTTGCGGCGCAAGGCATAAATTACCCGTTCACCATTGGCTTTTCGGAGAATGAGCATGCGGGGATGAAAAAACCGGATTTCCGATTGCTGCAGGGCAAACAAATCTCGCTGAATGGTACGGAAAGCACTGCGAACTTCGCTTTTCCAGTACATTGCCTGAAGGGTCTGAGCCATCCACTGGCTGTTCTTTGCCACCATCGCCACCGAGATGCTTAAAAATATCCCCGTAAGTCCCAGGGCAAATACAAGCTCCAGTAATGTTGCTCCCCGTTGTTGCCTAAACCACTTCATTGTGCAATATACCGGCTGAAGTAATTGGTTAATGTTACCGCTCCGGAAAGGTTGGGGTGCGTTACCGTGACACGCACCCGCCACATCGGAATGTGGGCCTGCCCTTTCCGAACAGTCCGAATATCATATTCGATTCGAAATTTCCCCTCATTTTCCGGGGTACCGAAATCCTGACGAATCGTTCGGTACCAGAATGGCCGTGCATCCCGATACGCCCGTACCATTTCCAGGCGCTGCTGGGCAATCTGCAACGCCCGGGATTCCAGCGTAGTTTGCGTATATTGACGGTAACCGTTACTTAACACCACCAGACCTGCAGGAAGAATAACCCCCAGAATGGTAATCGCCACCACCACTTCCAGAAGGGCTGCCCCTGCACACGTACTCCAGTATCCCTTAAACCACTGTTTAGAACCGGTGCCCATTTGGACAACGTACGATGACACGCAATGTTTGGTCATTGGCCGAAATGGTGTAGCGTTTGTTCCCCTTGGGGCAACGCGGCACTTTACCATCGGCAAAGTCATTGCCATTTAAACTTCGGGCTACCTGACTCAGCTTGATGTCCCGGTTTTGCATGACATACTTGGAGTACTTCATCAAAACCGCATTTTCAATGGATTTTTGATTGGCCAGACAGGCTTTTTTCTGGGCTTCGGCAGTCATGCTGATGTACTTGGGCACAGCAACTGCCGCCAGTAATCCCAGAATTACCAGCACGAAGACCAATTCAACCATTGAAAACCCGCGTTGATTGGATAAGAAACGTTTCATGATACTACCTCCTTGTGTAATGAATAAGTTTGAGTAAAACCCCGTTATTATTTGATTGCCCCCATTAAATTCCACATGGGTAAAAACAGGGACAGCGCTAAAAAAACCACCATTGCCCCCAGCACCACGGTTAATGCCGGTTCTACAATGGAATTAAGATTTTCAATCATATCGTTTACTTCTTTTTCATAGTACTTGCCCACGTATTCCAGCATGGGTTCCAGCGCACCGCTTTCTTCCCCGATTTTTAACATCTGCACTGCAAACGGGTCAAAAAGCTCACTGGCGGCTAACTGGGCTGTCAGGGATTTTCCGGCCGACAGAGCACGGATGACATCCCGGGTTTCCTGCTGTAATACAATGCTTTCCTGGCCTTTTTCCACAATCTCCAGCGCCTGGACAATGGGCACACCCGCTTTAAACAGCGTAAACAACATGCGGATGTATCGGGCTAACAGGCTGTATTTTATCAGTTTACCAATAAACGGCATTTTAAATATCTGTTTTTCCAGTACGATGCGTCCTTCATTGCTTTTTCCGTACCGGTATGCGGCGGTTCCAAGTGCTCCAAGCAAAAGCAGCAACAACCACCAATACTGCTGAATGGACACAGACAATCCCATCAGAATGCGGGTGGGCAAAGGTAATTCTAAATTGGTGGACTGAAATAGCGGCATAAAGTTTGGAAATACAAACAGCGTAAACACGAAAAACGCAGCAACGATTGCGCTCAATGTAAACGCCGGATACCGAATGGATTTTTTCAATTCCCGCTTTAACCGGTAATCTTTTTCCTCCAATTCGGCCAGATAGTGCAGGGCATCTTCAAATGTTCCGCTAAATTCACCAACTTTTACGGTTTGAATATAGATGGTGGAAAAAATGTGGGGGAAGCGTTCCAGGCTTTCTGAAAACGATTTACCTACGGAAATATCCTGAATTAACTGGCTAACAATGGCCTTTACATCCTGATTCTCTTCCTGCTCATGAATGACTTTTAACGCCCCCAGAATGGGCACACCGGCTTTTATCAGGGTATAC
>WGBF01000419.1 GCA_015494485.1 bacterium
AAGTATCGGTTTCCGATCTGATGCACATACTTTCGTGGTTCTTCCCCTTCCAGGCGGTTGTGTTCAATATCTTCCGACAGTTCCGGTGGAATCAAACAGGATTCGTCCGCCTCCGAAAGTCCCAGCTCCTGAATTAACTTCTGCGCCAGAGGGTTCCGGTACACCGTACGGCTCTGGTTATCCAGCACGGCCACCAGAATGGGACTGTTTTCCGGGATTTCCGACAGAAAGCGGATGCGGGTTTCCAGCAATTCCAGTTCGGTTAAGTCCTCCAATGTCCACAAAAACAGGGGTTTGTTTTCGTGCTGAATCCCACTTACACTCAGTTGAAACGAACGTTTTTTGTCTCCAAACAACGCGCCGTTAAATCGGGTTTTGAACAACAGCTTTCCGGTTTGGTGTTCACTAAAAATATTGAGGGGAACGAAATTTAAGATTTCCGGCAATTCTGTTTGTAATGATTGGCGGGACACCGCTTTTTGGCTCCGCCCGCTGAGCTTCTCAATAACGTGATTCCAGTAGTAAATGCGGAGGTTTTCATCAGTAACAAAAATGGCATACGGCAAATTGTAAAAAATCTGTTCAATAAAATGGTGGAGGGCCAGAATTTCCCGCTGCGATTGCCGCTCTTCGGTAACATCCCGCAGAATACCCACCGTAGCCAGCAGGTTTAATTTATCATCATACACGGGTTGGGTGTGCATTTCGGCAATTCGGGTGTCTTTTCCCCGGGATTTGATGATGACTTCCCCTTTCCACCCACCATCACTGTAAATGGGGTGGTTGGCATCCTGAAATACCGGCGTATCTTCCAGAAATAAATTGCGCACATGCTGGCCAATGATTTTGGTTCGCACCCTGCCGGTTAATTTTTCCAGTGCTTCATTGACATACAAAACCCGGTATTCGCCGGAGGGTTCGTACACCACAATCCCCTCCCCCACTTTTTCCATGGCAAGGGAGAGCAGCGACAACATATTGGCTGTGTCTTCCACCTCGGAAACATCCTGCAAAAAACCGGTGTAACCCCCGTGATGCTTGCGAATAAGTTGCAGGGTCACCCGAAATTGGCGGCCATCGATGCTCTGGGCTTCCACTTCCAGTTGGGTTAAAAAGCGATCCCCTTTCTCCAGTTGCTGGCGCGCAAATCGCAATAACGACCGGCTGCTGGGGCTAAATAAAATCTGGAACGGCTTGTACTGTAAGGCTTCCTTGGAGGCATTAAATTTTTGCAACAATGCCGTATTCATTTTGATGATCCGGTACTCCTCATCCAGTTCAAACTGAGGGAGCTGGCGGTCCAGATTCCGCAAACTCTGGGAGGAAGCCGTTCCCAGATTCAAATTATTTTCGGAAATCGAAAAATAGGCACTGAGTTTGACGATGAGTCGTTGCAAATTCGACTTCATGAGGTCCGACGAAGCCTCGGAGGATGAAGGGGAAGAAGCACTAACCTGTTCAAATAACACAAACAGGGAATCCAGCAGTTCATGGGAGGACAGGGGGGTGGTTTCCACATATTGGATTATCTGGGGAACCACCAGCAGGGTTTGCGCCCATGATTTGCGCATGTTTACCAGCAACCCGACGGCCAGAGAACTTCGCTGGACAATGAAATGATGCCAATAATATGGGCGGGTGGAAAGTTGGTCTTTCCACAATTTTAACAGTTCTTCATGCATGAAGAAGATTATTCCCTCATATTAAACAATCATAATCGTCAAAATCGGCGGTTAAAATTAGAAGGCAAGAAAAGTTTTTGGAGAATTATTGCTAAAGAAAAAAGGCGACCCGAAGGCCGCCTTTTCCACGTTTTCTGGATTGCACGAAATTAACTTTCGGCTTTCAGCTTTTTGATTTCCTCGATCAGCCGCGGCAATACTTCCATTGCATCTCCCACAATCCCGTAATCGGCAACCTTAAAGATGGGCGCATCCGGGTCTTTGTTAATCGCCACGATGTATTTGGAGGACAACATCCCAGCCAGATGTTGAATGGCACCGGATATGCCCACGGCAATGTACAGGGTTGGAGACACTGTTTTACCGGTCTGCCCCACCTGCTCCCCATGGGGTCGCCAGCCGGCATCCACCACGGCACGGGAAGCGCCTGTGGCACCACCAAGAAGTTCAGCCAGCTCTTCCAGCAAATGCCAGTTTTCCGGGCCTTTCATCCCCCGACCGCCGGAAACCACTACATCCGCTTCCGTTACATCCAGCTTGCCTCCGCCGCTGGTGGTTACTTCTTCCACCACCGCTTTGGCTTGCGGCACGTTTACCGACAACGCTTCCGTAGCAGCCGTTACCGGATTTTCCTGAATGGCAAAGGCTTTGGGGCGCAGGGTAGCAGTTTGGGGTGTGGACGTTAATTTCACATCGGCTAAAATTTTTCCGGCAAACATGGGACGGGTGTACACCACCCCACTGTCTTCCACCCGCATGTGGATGACATCCTGCGCCGTGCTGGCATTTAACAACGTGGCTACACGGGGCAGTAAATCCTTACCCATAGCTGTTGCGGGCATGAACACGAAATCCGCATTCAGGTGACGCGCAGCTTCTGCAGCGACGGCCGCATAGGCATCGGGGCTAAATTTTTCCAGAGATGCATCTTCCACCTGCAGCACTTTATTGACGCCGTATTTTCCGGGAATATCACTTAATCCGCTCACAGAACTGCCGATGAGCACCGTTGCCACATCACCATTTAATTGGTCGGCCAGTTGCCGGGCAGCAGAATAGGCTTCAAAATTTACTTTCTTTAATTGTCCATTTCGTATTTCCGAAACCACTAAAATGGTGGCCATAATACCCTCCTTCTTTCAAAAATTAAATCACCTTGGCTTCTTCGTGTAACAAACGAACCAGTTCCGGAACCGCATCCGGTCCTTCGCCAACAATCCGACCGGGTTTCTTTTCCGGAGGATAGCTGAGTTTTTCCACACTCAACTGATTTTCTTTCAGGTTAATCTGCTTTACCTCAATGGGTTTCTTTTTTGCCGCCATAATGCCCTTCAAGGAGCGATAACGGGGTTCATTCAACCCGCGTTGGGCGGAAACAACCGCTGGCTGGGAAAACGTTACTTTTTCGTGTCCCCCTTCAATTTCCCGCAAAGCCGTGGCTTTGCCATCTTCAATATCCAGTTTTACCACCACCGCAACTGCCGGTAAATCCAGCAACGTGGCTACAATGGATGGCACCTGGGACTGGTCATCATCAATGGCCTGCTTACCGAAGAGAATCAGGTCATAATTGCCTTCTTTTAATACTTCCGCCAGAGCTGCCCCAACCACCTGGGGATCGGCAGGAGATTCCGGGGCATCAATACGAATGGCCTTGTGCGCGCCCATTGCCAGACCTTCGCGGATGGTTTTCTCCACACTGGCCGGGCCCAGTGAAATCAGGGTTACCTCGCCACCGTGCTTTTCCGTAATCCGCAGGGCTTCTTCAATGGCAAACTCATCATAGGGATTAATAATCCACTTTATCCCGTCCGTTTGAATATGGGTGCCATCATCCGCAATTTTAATCTGGGCTTCCGTATCCGGCGTTTGTTTCATACACACTGCAATGTTCATTGCTGCCTCCTTGTCTTTCTTTCATTTATTAGACTCGCCGTAAAATATAAACATTCCAATAAATTGCAATAAATTTTAAAATTTATTTTACCCTGTGAAGTAATAAATCCATTAAACTTCCGCCCGTAGCGGTTCGAAGATGGATAGGAGAATAATTAACGTAAAAAACAGGGACGTTGACAATGGATTTTTTTAACGTGCTTACAAACTCCGTGAATACACTGCTACCGATTGCCATCATTGTTTTGCTCATCGCACAAGTTTATGTGTTACACAAAATACGCATCATTTTAAAACGAATGGGACGGGCCGTGGACACAATGGCCTATATTTTTAAAAAGCAATTTTACCAGCAGAGAAATACCCCGGAGGACCCGTTTACCGGCATTCCCAAAAACTGCCAGTTTTGTAAACATCGGCTGGCCTACATTCATGCCGATGGGTCCGATAATTCCCTGGAAACATTACGGTACCGCTGCAACCTCAGCAAACAACCGGTGGCTCCCAATGCCTCCTGCAGCCGCTTCGAACTGGACACAACCCTGTTTGAGTAAAATCCAGGAAATTTTTGAGGCAAACCATCTTTCGGAACCACGCCGGTTCACGTTTAAAACATTGAACGCCACCGCAATTCGGCACCATCCCGAACGTTTCTAACAGTTTATTGCTTTTCTGCCAAGGATGGCTTAGAAAAGCGGTAACATAAATAGCCGAAGTGTGGACAAATCCTGTTAAGCAATTACTGTGTTGGGCGTTGGACTTCCTGTCGCTCTGGAATTTCATTAAAGTAGAAATGGGCCGGGAGTGAAATATTGGAATCCCATCTTCCGTTAACGGCGTTTAATACAATGAAAAAGGGGCGTTGCCAGTGCAAGACGACATTGCATTTCGTGCCTCCTCTCCTCGAAATGCACCTGGCAACGCCCCTTCCGTTATTTTTTATTTCAGCGTGAATTCCATAGACTCCGCCGCCATATACGTCTCCGGAAAGATTTTCTGGGCAGCAGCTTCCAGTTCACTGAGGACGGCATCATCGTGCTTGGGATCATGATGAAAGAGCAACAGCTTTTGCACCCCGGCCTCTTTCGCTACATGACACGCCATTTCATACGTACTGTGCCCAAACCCCTGAAACATGGCATATTCCGGGAGGGTATACTGCGCATCATGCACCAGAATAGAGGCCCCTTTTGCAAAATTGATAATCCGCTGGTCGCCGCCGATAAATCCTTCCACATCGGTTGCAATAACCACGGAGTTCCCGGCCGGGGTTTCAAATTTGTAAACGTAGGCCCCTCCTTTGGGATGGGTATAATTTCGGATAGCGGACACTTTCAGGATCCATTTATCCACCCCCTTTTTATTTAATGAGGGAAGGATATGCACCCCTTCCTCCGTAAAATAGGCGACGCGATTTTCCGCAAAGTCATGGTAAATGCGTGTGGATTGCAGTTCGTCCAGGGTTACAGGGAAAAGGGCGGGACTCATTAACATTTCCAGCGCATCCGCAAGGGAATAATTCACAATCTTGGGCGAAATCAAATGAATTTCAGACTGCGGAAAATAAATTTGCGGTAAGTAGGGAAAACCCATCAGGTGGTCGATGTGCAGATGGGTAAAGAAGATGAACATCCGCCAGGGATTCTGGCTTCCGTTTTGCTCGCGCGCTTCTTTTAATAAATCCGCCCCTAAGTTAATGATGCCCGTTCCGGCATCCAGAACAACGACATGAGGTCCAACATCAAAGCGGAAACAGGTTGTATTGACACCAAAATGGGTCGGGAAGCCGGCCGTGGGGGGATAGCTTCCGCGGATCCCATATATCTTAAAACGCATTGATTGATTAGACATGTATACCCTCTCATTAAGATTGGCGGGATTCTAATTTTTTGATTTCATCACGAATTTGTGCCGCGCGTTCGTAATCTTCTTTTTCCACTGCTTCTTCCAGTTCCTTTTTCAATTGCTCCAACCGATTTTGTTTTAAATCCATCGGCGTTTCGTCCATTTCCTGCATTTCATCCTGTGAATAGGCGCCTTTTCGCATTACTTCTTCCTCCACGTAAATCGGAACACTACGCCGCACGGCCAGGGCGATGGCATCACTCGGGCGGGCATCAATTTCATACACTTTCATGTTGTGACGTATTTGAATAATGGCAAAATAGGTATTGTTACGTAAATCCGTAACAATAACCCGTTCAATTTCCCCACCCAGGGTTTCAATGATCCGCAGTGTAAGATCGTGGGTTATGGGCCGGGGAGGTTTAATATTTTCCAGGCCCAGCGCAATGGACTGCGCTTCATATTCCCCGATGATGATCGGCAGGGTGCGATCCCCATGCATTTCTTTCAGGATAACCCCACTTGCCTGTGACTGTGTTAAGAATAATCCATTAATTTTTACTTCGATCATCATACGCCTCGCGTTATCACCTTAGTTCTCGGAATTTCGGGGCCGTATATTTAACGATTTTCTCACTCTTTTAGACCCCGGTATTTTACCTTTCTGCCTTAAAATTTAATATGACCTTCATCAATTACAACGTTTTTATTTACACATAGTTGATTTTACCCGGCTATACGGTGCTCTCTTCGCTTTTCAACAAATGCTGAATTCGCCATTCAATTATTTGCAACTCTTTATCGAAGGGTTCCCCTACTTCCAGCCGGAAATGATTCAGGGCAAACGTGAGAAAGCGTAAATCGTCCATGAGCCGCAGGGATTTCCCTTTAAAATAATGCCGTCCAGATAACACCAGCACTTCCATGGGGATAAAGCCAAAAATCTGCATCCCCATCAGCTCAATTCCCAGCCGTTGAAAGGCTTTGTCAAACAAATCATAAACCTGGTATAACGGCGCTTTCTGGTAATCCCGAATTTTACACAAAACACGGGTGATATCCACGCTGGGGATTTGGGAGGTTAGTGTTTGGACGTGTTGCAGGACATGCATTTTCTTCATCCGCAGCTTCTGCAGGGCATGGCTTTTTATTTCCCGCTCTTCTTCGGATAATCCCGTATAATCGGTATACGCTTTTAAAAATTCGCGCACCATTTCCAGCTCATCGGAGTCCAGAAAAAGGGCAAAGGTTAAATAGTACAAACGGCTTCCCAGCAGTATCCCGCCCGTTTCGGCCCCCAAAAATTGCTTTCCCACATCCGGCTGCACACCTTTGCCTTCCCGAAAATCCCGCACGTTCCACTTGCGATAATAGCGGATATCTTCCCGTTGGGGCTCC
>WGBF01000420.1 GCA_015494485.1 bacterium
AGAATAAACAGGGGAATGACTTCTTTTAAGTACCATTCAATACGGGCAATGGTTTTGTACATAATGTTGGAAAATGCCGGAATGCGCAGTGGTGGCAGTTCAATAATAAAATCGGTCGGTTCGCCCTTTACAATTTTACTGGAAAGGTAGCCCACCAGAAAGAGCACCAGCACCACCACACTCATCCACACAATCGAAGCCGTAAGGGAAAGTGAGGCCGTCATGGCTAAAATAACCCCCAGTTGGGCGGAACAGGGCACTCCCAGTGCCAGCAACAGAGTTACAATAATACGTTCTTTTTTGGTTTCCAGAATGCGGGTGGTGAGGGTTGCCATGGTATCGCACCCCAATCCCAGCACCATGGGCAGGATGGCTTTGCCATTTAATCCCATGACCTTAAAAACGCGATTCATCATCGACGCCAGGCGGGGAAGATACCCGGAATCTTCCAGCACACTAAAAAACAAGAAGAAAGTGGTTACGATGGGCAGAATAATGGCAAATCCGTAGGAAAGCGCCATGGTAATCATTCCGTATTCGCCTACCAGAAAATCCTGCAGCAACGGGATCGGAATAACTTTTTTAACCACCACAGTGGCAATGGGGTTAATCCACTCCCCAAACACCACGTTTTCCAGGAAATCCACCAGCGTACCGGCACCAAAAACCCCCACGACTTGATACATGGCATACAGCACCGCCAACAAAATCGGTACCCCCCAGATGGGATGTACTGTCAGTCGCCCTAAAAATTGGGAAACCGGTGACTCCGGCTGGAGTTGTTTCTTCTCCACCTGGCGCAAGATTTCATTAACGCGGGCAATGCGCGCCCGGGAAAGGATTAAATCAACCGGGGTTTCCAGACGCCGCTGCAATTCAGACACCAAGTCCCCGATTTTCACCACGTCTTCCAGAGGGATGTGGTCTTTTAGCCATTCCCGCAAGGTTTCGTCTCCGGCCACCAGCATCAGTGCAACAGCCCGGCGGGAAACCGGCAGGCTCTGCGGCAACAGGGCTTCAATTTCGCTCACTGCCTGCTCCACAGGTTCCCCGTAATAAATGGTCATTTTACCCCGGGAGGCTTGTTCCGTAAGGTGCAGTAAATTGTCCAGGCCAGTTTTTCGAATGGCAATGGAAGGATTTACCGGAATATTGAGAATTTTACGCAACTTCTCAAAATCGATTTCCATGCCGCGGCTGCTGGCCTCGTCCATCATGTTCAGGTTGAGAACCACAGGAACTTCCAACTCCAGCAACTGAATGGTCAAATACAGAGTACGGAATAAGTTTTTGGCATCCCCTACCTGAATAATAGCCCGGGGATGACCGGTAAGAAGAATATCGCGGGTTACCCGCTCGTCTTCCGAATTGGGAATGAGGCTGTTGGTTCCGGGAGTATCAATAATTTGAAGCGTTTTTCCCTGGAATTGAGCTTTACCGCGGGAAATTTCCACTGTGGTTCCGGGATAGTTGGAAACAGTCACATATTTACCCGTTAAAAACCCAAACACCACACTTTTACCCACATTGGGATTCCCAACCAGGGTTATTGTCTCGGCATCCTGGGGGATAGATTCATCATGGGTTCCGTGGGAATGACTGGCTATTTTTTGCTTTATTAATTCCATTCTACAATTTCAATCTACCCTTAAACCATTAACGTACAACCTAAATTAAAATGACCAAAACGGAAAACAAGCGGTTGCGAAATTAATAATTATTATCCATCTGTTAAAAATATCCATTGAAGGAACTTCCGCAGGGGGAAATGGTTTCGGGAGAAAAAATTTAACGGGAATCGCTCACTTCACGGAAGGTTTTAACGACAATGCGCCAGCCCGCTTTCGTTTTCAGCAGGGTTAACTCATCCTGGTAGGTGGTACCGTTGGGATATTCAAATTGCGTGGTAAATACTGCCTGCTTCCCGGAGACGTTGCCGTCCAGAATGGTGGTACGCACGGTTACCGGGCCATCTTCCCGGACTTTCTGCAAATACCGGGCAAGGGGGATTTCCACGATTTTTCCATTCCGTACGGTGTACAAACGCGCCTGCTCGTGAAACACCTGTTTTAACAGCCCCTCATCCGCCTGTTTACGTCCGCGGAAATATTGCCCAATGGTGCGTTCAATTGCCCGCCATTCGTTTTTCTGAGAGAAAAAGGAATCCAGCACGCTGTTGTAAGTACTGGCTGCATTGATGTACGGAAAATGACCTTCACCATGGAAGGTAAACACCTGAGCATCGGGATAAAACTGTTTTAACTGCGTCCGGAGTTCCGGTTCAATCAGGGGGTCGTTATCGGATTCAATAATCAATTTGGGTATTCGCTTTACCGCGTAGCGAAACGGTCGGGGATAAAACGGGTCGACGACCACCGCATACCGGTTCATAAATTGCTTTTTGGAAAAGGGAAGGCTGGGCAAAAACGCCGCCAACAGAGGGGAATTATGTGCCGCCGGTAGAATTTCCGTGGCAAACTGGCGGCTACCCACCTTTTGAATTACAATTTCCGGCACAAAACGCAGGATTTTGGCCGTTTTGGCGTTTTTTTCAGCGATGCGTTTATTGGGCGGAAAGGTATTTCCAAACACCGCCCGCTCAATTTTTTCAGGATAGTGGTCAACCAGATACTGGGCAATATACCCACCCATGGAAGTACCCACCACAATAACCGAATCAACGCCTTCATTTTTTAAAATGGCCAGAATACCCTCTGCCGCACCCTTCAGGGAATTAATGTCTTCCGGAAGGGTATAGGTAATAACCCGATACCGATTTTCAAACGCGAACACCTGCTGCCACCACAAATCGTAAGCACCACCCATGCCATGGATAAACAAAATGGTTGCCGGCCCCTTTCCTCCCATATAATACTCCCACGTAACATTGTTGACACGCAATGTTTTTACAGGACGTTCCAGAAAGGCTTTGAGCTGGCGGGCGGGTTCATCCTTGTGGGGATATCGTTCAAAAAAATCTTCTCTGGGGGAGGGAATCCAGTAAAGGGCAATTCCCAGAACAAGAAAAATGCCCAGAATTTTATACAGCGTTTTTTTCATTACCAATCGGGTTTAATGAACATAATGAGCAGGAACATGCCAGGCAAGTTGGGCAAAACGCAAAAGCTGAATAATGCTCTCACGGGTGGTCTACATTATTCCGGGAAGAAAAACTCCAGTGGATTCACCGGTTTCCCTTTGTAGCGAACTTCATAATGCAGATGCGGATTGGTGGACAAGCCGGTGCTCCCAACTTCCCCAATCTTGTCCCCCCGCTTTACAAACTGTCCCCGCTTTACGTATATTTTCCGCAAATGGCCGTAATAGGTTTCAAATCCGTACTTATGATTGATTTGCACAAACAACCCATAGCCACCATTCCGGCCAGCGAATGTCACATACCCATCCGCAGGTGCAATGATTGGGGTGCCGGAGGGGCATGCTAAGTCCACCCCTTTATGAAATTGCAACCGATGGAAAATGGGATGAATCCGTTTCCCAAACCCATCGGTTAAGCGGGCATTCCGAACCGGCTTTAATGCTGGCAAATACCGGAGGGAATCCTCCCGACGTTCCACAGTTGTCAACAGCTTCTGGTAACTTTCCTGCTCCAGTTTAAGTTCGCGTTCCAACTGGTCAATTACATTCCAGTTTTGAATAATATTTTCACGCAACGGCATACCTTCCGGCAAGCGGGAAGTAAAATCCACTTCCGCGCCACCCACACCCACGCGGCGGACATCTTCACTGATTTTGGGCAAATCCAGGTAGGTGCGGATTTCATCATCCAGATTCTGCACTACTGCCAGACGTTGTTCCAACGAAGAGACCTTTTGGCTCATTCGTTGAAGCTCGGCCTGTAATAATTGATTATGATGACGAAGGCGGGAAATTTCAGAGTTCTGGCTGATTCGGACAATAAAATCAACTGAAAATTTTAATAAAAAAATACTAAATAACAGTAAAAAAACACCGAATAATATAACCTTAGTTTTAGAAATTGAAAATTGTTTCAGGTTCGAAGACTTGGGATCAACATAAACGATCACCGGACGCTTTTTCATTCTACACGGCCCCAGAGTTTTGAGCAAACAGGTTGCAAGTTACAGAATACACCGAATTTTGTCAATAGCCCAATAAATTTATATCGACATTTTTTTAAAATAATTAGGGATTTGTGACCTGTATCACCGGGATTGTCTCTTTATATCCACTGAAACACCACTTCACTGCCCCGTTCATCCTCAAGGAATTGCAAAGAGAATCGCGTTCCTGCCACCGGTGTCCACACGTAAGCCCAGTTGCTGCACAATCCTGCAACGCACATTTCCCGATTTTGATGCCAGATTTTTAATCCCAAATACAACACATCTCCGGGGGTAACAATTTCCACTGTTGCCGAACGGGGAAAATAATCCGGTTCCCAGGAAATGACCGGATGCTGTAACGGTAAATCCCCTTCGTCAAATAACCCGGATACCAGAACACCTTCCAGCATTCGCAGCACTTCCGGGGTTACCGTATCATCCGCAACGATGCTGGATTGGGTGGTGCCATACATAAGAGTTGCTTTATCCGGTAAATACAGGCGGGGTTTAAAGGAAATTTTTTCCAGGTCGTATAAATCCTCATCGTAAAGGAGTTGCCCAAAAAACTCGTGGACTAAAATATCGACCGGTTCATCCGGTTCAAACGTCTCCACCGGCGCCTGAATGAATTTGACGTTGGGGTATTTTTCCAGCCGTTTTCGGGCCAGTTGAAACAAATAGGGATTCGGTTCAACAGCATAAACGGTTTTTGCCCCTAACTGAATCATCCGTTCGGAAAACAGGCCAATCCCGGCACCGGCATCGACGCAAACCGCCCCCTGAATGCGGTCTCTTTCCGCTTCCAACATTTGGAAATACGCCCGGGTGCGCCGGGTATCATCGTAAATACTGATAAAGGTGAGCAAATCATCCACAGCACTGTACTGATCCACAGGCAAGTGATTCAGAATATCCATTGGACAAACCTCACAACGATGGTAAAAGGGAACAAAACAACAACGGGTTACCGAAAGAGGGCCTTAATGGTACCCCAGGTTCGTTTGATGGAGCTAATTTTGGGGAGAACAGGCAGGGTATCTGTAAATTCATAGGAACCATCCTGGTCCACAATTTTCAGGCGGTAATAAAAAACATTTTTAAAATGCGATAAACCGGTATCTTCAAACTGATATTCACTATTACTCCCTTTTGCCGGCACGGTACCAATGGTAACGAATGTTTCGCGGTCCGTGCTGCGCTGAACTTCAAAATGTTGTAAATCCACTTCTTCTCCCGTTCGCCAGGAGACAACAATTTTTTCATTCTCCGGTTCCGCGCGGAATTCCAGAATAACGGTTTTACCAAAAACCAGCGAAACCAGAAGACCTATCAACAACGGGATGTAAAATTTATTCCGTGACATGCACAACCATGACTTAATCGCTTTTAATTTAACCATTTTCGACGGAAATTGGAACATGTAAATCAGAAAACTTATTTTTTTCTTTAAAAATCATATCCCAGAGAAAAGTACACCAGGGTGCGATTTTTAAACCAGTGGGCCAGGGTAAATTTAATTGGCCCCAGCAGCGTTTTTAGTGCCATGGAAAGTGAAATGCTGTGCTGAAAATCATCCCATCGAATACGATCATCGGGGCGAAGCCATATTCCGCCAATATCATACCGCAGAAACGAATAAAACCGAATCCTCTGGATGGGAACCCAATACCGAAATTCCAGTCCTCCGTGAATAAACTGCCGACCGTACAATTCATTCTCAAACAAGCCCGGAAAGTTATTTTGCCCGCCCAGGCGAAAATACTCCGAAAATGGCACCGTCAAATCTCCGGAACCGGCCTGAAAAAAAGGATGGATATTTACCTGACGGGTAAGCGGGAAATAGCCTTCCATGCTCAACGCAAAACGGGTAAACGACCGGGAAGCTCCCAGAAAAGACTTATCCCCTGATTCCCAGAACCAGCGGTTGTAAACACCCCTTTCAGGGAATGGCAATACATCCCGTTTATCCAGAATAGAACGCAACACCAGGGAACGCACCTGAAACTGCTCATGATAGGGAAATCGCTCACCGGCGCCGGTTATATGAACGCTCTCAATCCGAATTCCGGCAGAAATTAACCCCAGCCGCTGAATTAACTGCCCGATGGAGAAATGAAATCCCCTCCGAATGGTTCGGTAGTATTCCCAATCATCCCGGGAGACATCGTAATAAAACCGATCCTGGCGCTCCTGGTAAAACACGTTCAACCGGTGCGTTAAATAAGTTTTAAAAATGCGGGTGGTGTAAAACGCCGCATGGGCTTCCCGCCGCAGGACCCCTAAAATGCCGCTGAGACTGGCTTTTACCCCCAGGCCAAATAGATTATCTTCCAGGATTTCCACAATTGCATCGGATTTACGTTCCAGCGAGGCCCGGGCACCCAGACGCAATACGGTGGATTCCCGCTCTTTCACTTTTAGCACAAACACATAGCGGTGCCCCCGGCGCTGGACTTCTCCACTCACCCGATGAAACAATCCACTGCTGTACACATTCTTAATGGCCTGAACTGCCAGGTCACTTCGAAACGGCTCACCCGGACGCAGAGGCACATCCCGCAAAATCACCCAGTTGCGGGTGTGCTTATTCCCCACAATTTCTATGGCACTGAGGATCCCCGGATTAAATTTTAAAAATAGGTGCTGCGTTCGGGGTCGATAAATAACGGTATCCGTATGAAACAGCGCCCATTGATGCTGGTAAGCCCATTTTTCTGCAGCATCCAGTAATTCTTTCAGGTGAAAAATGTTTAATCGTTTACCGGTAAGGGATTGCCGAATGTGCTCCCGTATGGAATCCGGTAGAAGCTCCCCGCCCAGAATGGAAACACCCCGGATGTGGGGAAATGGTTGTCCTTCAAACACCACTGTCAGGGAATCCGGATTGCCCTGAATGCACCCCTCCACCGTTTGCAGGTACCCGCTGGCGTCCAGGGTAGTAATGTCCCGAAGAATATCCGGGGTGTAAACAAAATTTCCTTCCCGGACCACCAGTTTCCGCGCCACCCGTTCCCGGGCATCTTCAGGAATGCTGGAATACACCACCCGTTTGGCTTTTCCCAGCAGCCGGTATGTACCCAGTTGTTCTTTTTGTTTTTGATGTAACAAGGCTTTTATTTGCCAAATGGCCTGCGTAGTGGCCTGGTATCCGCGAATGATCAGGCTATCCAGATCAGAAAAGTTCGCACCGGTGTGTCCCTTTAAATCCGGTTGAATTAGCACATCCGCCAGTCGACGTCGATTCCGGGTGGGATCTGCCATCATTATCGTGGTAACCTGGTCGGCTATTTCCCATGGGGCTTGAATGTTTCCGGGTTTCCGCAGGGGAGAGGTCACATCCACCGCGATGACAATATCCGCACCCATTCCCCTTGCAACGTCTGTTGGCAAATTATTGGCAATCCCGCCATCCACCAACAATCGGCCATCTTTCTCCACCGGGGCAAACAATAATGGCATTGCCAGACTGGCATTCATGGCTTCTGCCAGATCCCCGGATTTTAACACCACCATTTTGCCGCTCAGCAAATCGGTAGCCACGGCCCGGAACGGAATGGGAAGCCGGTCAAAGTTGCTTTCCGCCCGAAAATTGGCACTCAACAATTCATCATAAATTACCTGAAGCACTTTTTGCCCCTGCGTTAAAGCGGGAGGCACAACGGGCAGAAACCCTTTCAGCCGAAACTGTAGGATGTGACGGCGGGGAATATTCTTCTGGGATACCAACTGATTCTCCCGCAGTCCCTGGTCGGAAAACACATCGTTCCAGTTAATTTTTTTAACGATTTGTTCAATCTGAGATGCTGAATACCCCGCAGAGAAGAAGCCACCAACCACAGCTCCCATACTGGTGCCAATGACCAAATCCACCGGGATATGGTGCTCCTGCAATGCTTTTAACACCCCCACATGGGCAATTCCTCTGGCTCCACCCCCACTTAACACCAGAGCTACCCGTGGATGGCGCAAAGGGTGGTAAGTTATTCCCCCTAATGGCAATAGTTGTTGTGTTTGCCGTTGTAATCGAAAAATTTCATTGCAGACGGGAAAACCGCTTCCCGTTAACAAAAAAATGCCCACAAATGTCCAAATCCAAAATCGCTTCATTCACCTGCACCGTCCGGGAAAATGGTACTGTAGTTTTATTTCAGGAAGAACAACGGAATTTAAGGCACCTGCTTTGAGGTATTGGCTTCAAAAAGTGCATCGTAATACTGCTTGATAAACTTCTGATATTCCAGGGAATACCCTTCTTCCAGAGACCGCAACATTTCCTTGCGGAGCTGGTCTTCGCGCTGAATGCTTTGCCAATCAAGGGGTCCTGGAGAGCGAACAATGGGAGCCTTTTCCCATTCCGCTTTCCGTTTACGGGACTGGTCCCGCTCCCGAATGGACTTTTGTGCTTCCAGCAGTCGCGACAAAATTTTTTGCTGCCGTTCAATGACTTTTCGGTCCAGGCGTTTCCGCTTTAATTCTTTTACCACTTCGTCCATTTGCTGGGCAATGCCATCCAATCGGCCGGTCACATCGCGCCGGTATCCCTGTTCCTGTTGAAGCTGTTGCAGGGAACGGCGAATCATTTCC